>CAYGYF010000042.1:0-11559 GCA_964354065.1 uncultured Dehalococcoidia bacterium
GAAGACCTCCTCCGGCGGCTCGGCCCAGGGGTCCTCCAGGACGCCGCACTCGATGGAGCGCCCCCACAGGTTCTCGTCGGTGGAGTAGGGGCTCTCCCTGGTGACGGGCACGGGGATGTTGTGCCGCTGGGCATAGGCGATCTCGTCCTCGCGGGTCATCCCCCACTCGCGGACGGGGGCGACGATGCGCAGGTCGGGGGCCAGGGCCTGGACGCTGACGTCGAAGCGCACCTGGTCGTTGCCCTTGCCGGTCGAGCCGTGGCCGACGGCGGTGGCCCCCTCATGGCGGGCGGTCTCCACCAGCAGCTTGGCGATCAGCGGCCGCCCCAGGGCGGTGGCCAGGGGGTACTGCCCCTCGTAGACGGCGCCGGCGGCCAGGGCGGGAAAGGCGAAGTGCCGGACGAAGGTGTCCTGCGCCTCGGCCCAGCGGAAGGCGACGGCGCCGGCGGCCAGGGCGCGGCTGTGCAGCGTCTCGCGGTCCTTCTGCATGCCCACGTCCACCGTGAGGGCGACGACATCGTAGCCCCGCTCCTCCTTCAGCCAGCGCACGGCCACGGAGGTATCGAGGCCACCAGAATAGGCAAGGATAAGCTTCTCAGGCATGGAATTCTCCTATTGAGCGCTCCGCAAAGCGAGCGCGAATACCAGCGCCCGCTCGAAAGCGCGCATATCTTCCTCAGGCATGGTTCCCAGCCGGCGCAGGATGAGCGAGCTATGGAGGGTCGCCAGTCGCGCCCGCGCCAATGATGGCGCCAGCAAACCCGCTTGCTCCCAGCTCCCAATACGGTGATCGCCGGGGCGTGAGGGCGCGTTTACCCGACTCGTAAGCTGAGCCACTATCACCTCACCGGTGGCTGCGTTGTAAGCATCGCTGCTGACTATCAAGGCTGGCCTTCTCTTGACCCCCTGGCGTTCGCTGAATGGAAAGGGTACCAGAACCACGTCGCCGCGGTTATAGAGAGTCATAGATGGAGTCCTCAGGGCTGTTCCAGTCCTCGGCAAAGGATGCTTCCGAAAGCCTGGTCAGCGAGAGGCTCTCCTCACCAACCTCTTCCTCCAGGTATCCCAGGCCCAGCTCGCGGACGGCTCTTGGTGTGACGGAATAACGAGTGCCGCCTCCGGGCATCGGCAGCACGGAGAGGTAACCCTTCTTCACTTGCTGGCCTATCCATTGATAGCTAGTCCCAGACGTTTGCAACAGGACTAGCAGGTCCTCCCTACCCATACTATTCCCCGTCCAGAAGATCTTTTGGAGGACCTCCCTGCGCCTCTTGTAGGGATCTCTGATTTCTGCCTCCGCGGGCTTGAGACGGCTCTCCAGTCGATCCAGGACACTCCTGATAGCCTTCAGCCCGTCAAGCACTTCGCCCACATCGACACTTGCGTCTGCCATAGTCTGCTCCTGGTATGCTACTGGCTTCCAACGGTTTCCAATAGCATACCATCTCCTCCCCTCGCTGTCAACAACCGCCGCCCTCCAGCTTCGCCAGCACCTTATCCACTACCTCCACCGCCCGGTCCAGCTCCTCCTCGCTCACCACCAGAGGCGGCATCAGGCGCAGGGCGGTGGGCTTGACGTTGTTGGCGATGAGCCCCTCCTCCAGGCACAGGCGCACCGCCGTCTCCGCCAGCTCGCCGTCCAGCTCGATGGCCCACAGCAGGCCGCGGCCGCGCACCTCAGTGACCAGCGGGTGGCGGTCGGCCAGGCTGCGCAGGCGGCGCTCCAGGTGCTGGCCCTTCTGAGCCACCTGGCCGGGGATGTCGTTATCGACGATGTACTTCAGCACCGAATAGCCCACGCTGGTGCACAGGGGGTTGCCGCCGAAGGTGGAGCCGTGGTCGCCGGGCGCAAACACGGCGCAGTGCTCCTTAGCCAGGAAGGCCCCGATGGGCACGCCGCTGCCCAGCCCCTTGGCGAGGGTCATGACGTCAGGCTCAGCACCGTACTGCTGGTAGGCGAACAGGCTGCCCGTGCGGCCGACGCCCGTCTGCACCTCGTCCAGGATGAGCAGGATGCCCGCCTGGTCGCACCAGGCGCGCACCTGGTGCAGGTAGCCGTCGCTGGGGACGTTGACACCGCCCTCGCCCTGGATGGGCTCCAGCAGGACAGCGCACGTCTTGGCACCGGTGGCCTGGTGGATGGCCGCCACATCGTCGAAGGGCACGTGCACGAAGCCGGGCGGCAGGGGCACGTAGGGCGCCTTGTACTTCTCGGTGCCGCCGGCGGTGAGGGTGGTCAGGGTGCGACCATGGAAAGCGTTCAGGGCGCAGATGATCTCGTAGGCCCCGTCCCTCTTCTCGCGGCCCCACTTGCGGGCCAGCTTGATGGCCCCCTCCACCGCTTCGGCGCCGCTGTTGCAGAAGAAGACACGATCGAAGCAGCTACTCTCCGTCAGAAGCTGGGCCAGCCGAACCTGGGGGACGGTGTAGACCAGGTTCGAGGCCTGGATGAGGACGCCGGCCTGCTCGGCTAGGGCCGCCACCACCGCCGGGTGGCAGTGCCCCAGGCTCACGGAGGCGATGCCTGCCACGAAGTCCAGGTACTCCCTGCCCTGGTCGTCCCAGACCCGAACGCCTTGGCCGCGCACCAGGGTCACCGGCTGGCGCTTGTAGGTAGCGAACAAGTAGTGGCTCTCCAGCTCTTGCCAGTCGTTCATGGCCCCTCCTTTCGCTGCGCTCAAGGCAGGCCCTCCGGCTGACCGATGATCGTTCCCGCCAGCTCGCCGCGCTGAACCGCCGCCAGGAGAGCGTGAGGCTGGCGACCGTCGATGATGGCCGTGCGGCTTCCGCCCTCGCAGGCCCGGATGCAGGCCTCCACCTTGGGGATCATCCCGCCGGAGACGGTGCCATCGTCGATGAGAGAGGCCGCCTGCGGGCAGGAGAGGCGAGCCAGCGGGCCGCCGTCGTGTCCGGAGATGCCCGGGACGTCCGTAAGGAAGACCAGCCACTGGGCCTTGAGAGCAAAGGCCACCTCGCCCGCCACCGTGTCGGCGTTGATGTTGAGAACTTGATTCTGGGGTGCCTCGTTCTCCCACAGAAGGCCCAGGGGCGCGACAACCGGCAGATAGCCGGCGTCGAAGAGCCGGGCGAGCATGTCGGCGTCCACCCGCTCGATCTGGCCGACGTAGCCCAGCTCCGGATCGAGCTGACGGACACGGATGAGGCCGCCGTCGGCGCCCGAGAGGCCGAAGGCACGGCCGCCCAGGGCGCTGATACCCGCCACCAGCTCCTTGTTGATGACGCCAGCCAGCACCGCCACCACCACTCGCAGGGAGCGGGCGTCGGTGACCCGCAGGCCGCGCACGAAGCGAGCGGGCGCCTCCTCCATGATTTCCAGCCACTCGCTGATGGCCGCGCCGCCGCCGTGGACTACGACCGGGCGCCACCCCTCGCGCTGGAGGGCCACCACGTCCTCCAGCGTCGTGTCGTGGCTGCCCAGGGTGCTGCCGCCGATCTTGACCACAATAATGGGCGATTCACTCATGTCACGTCCTATAGGCGCTGTTCAGGCGCACATACTCTTCGGTGATGTCGCAGCCCCAGGCGGTGGCCGCCCCATCGCCCAGGCCCAGGTCCACCCGAATGTCCACTTCGGCCCCCGCGAGCACGGCGCGGGCGGCGCTCTCGTCGTAGTCCAGAGAGCAACCCCCGCGATACAGGCAACACTCCCCCAGGTAGAGGGTGGTGTTCTCCTCGACCATATCGGCGCCGCTGTTGCCCAGGGCAGCCAGGATGCGCCCCCAGTTGGGGTCGCTGCCATAGACCGCTGTCTTCACCGCCAGCGACCGCACGATCTCCCGAGCCGCCCGGCGGGCGTCGGCCTCGGAGGCCGCGCCTTCCACCCGCACCTGGATGAACTTGGTCGCCCCCTCGCCGTCGCGGCAGATGGCCTGGGCCAGGTGAGCGCATACCTGGGTGAGGGCAGCGAGGAACGGGCCCGCCGCCGGATGCCCTTCGGCGAGGGGCTCCCCTCCGGCCGCTCCGTTGGCCAGCACCACCGCCATATCGTTGGTGCTGGTATCGCCGTCGATGCTGATCATGTTGAACGACGCGTCGACCGCCTGGCCCAGGGCAGCGCCCAGGAATCCGCTCTCGGCTGGGGCGTCGGTGGCCAGAAAGCAGAGCATGGTGGCCATCTGGGGATGAATCATCCCCGCCCCCTTGGCGATGCCGCCGATGGTGTACTGGCGACCCTGGCAAGCGAAGCGGACGGCGATCTGCTTGGGCACGGTATCGGTGGTCATGATGGCCCGGGCCAGGGCCTCGCCGCTATCGGCGGAGAGCACCACGTCGCGGATGGCCGCGCGCACCCTCTCCATGGGCATCGGGCAGCCGATGACGCCGGTGCTGGCCACCAGCACGTCTTCGGGCCGCAGGCCCAGCTTGGCCGCCGTCAGCTCGGCCATCTCCCGGGCATCGCGCAGACCGCCCTCGCCGGTGCAGGCGTTGGCGCAGCCGCTGTTGGCGACCACCGCCTGGGCGCGGCCGTCGGCCAGGTGCTTCTGGCAGAGGACGATGGGCGCCGCCTTCACCCGATTGCTGGTGAAGACGGCCGCCGCCGCGCAGGGCCGTTCGGAGTAGAGGATGCCCAGGTCCAGCTTATCGACGCTCTCTTTGATGCCCGCACGGACGGCGCCAGCCAGAAAGCCGGGCACGCTGGTGACGTGGCCACCGGGAATCGTGCAGATGTCTTCGTGCATAACAGACCCTTCGCCCTGCTCAGGGCAGGCCTATGGATAGACGGCGGGCTGATCGAGGCCAGTGGCCTCCGGGAAGCCCAGCATCACATTCATGTTCTGGATGGCCTGACCGGCCGCTCCCTTCACCAGATTGTCGATGCAGCTCACCACCACCAGGCGGCCCGCCCGGGCGTCCACCGTGGGGTAGACCAGGCAAAGGTTGTTGCCCCAGGTGTGTTTGGTCTGAGGAGGCTCGGCCACCACCCGCACGAAGGGCTCATCCCGATAGAAGTCCTCGTATATCCCCCGCACCTTGGCCTGGCCTCCCGCCCCCTCGCTGGCCAGGGGGGCGTAGCAGGTGGTGAGGATGCCCCGCGTCATCGGGATCAGATGAGGGACGAAGGTGACCCGCGCCGAGCTCCCGGACTTCAGACCGAGGCCAGCTAGCTCCTGCACCATCTCCGGCAGGTGGCGGTGTCCCCCCAGCCCGTACGCCGAAACGCTCTCGTTGGCCTCGGCATAGTGGTAGGTGAGGCCGAGGGTGCGGCCTGCCCCCGAAATGCCCGACTTACCATCGATGACGATATCGGGCTCGATGATCCCGCCCTTCACCGCCGGGGCCAGAGCCAGCAGCGCCCCCACCGCGTAGCAGCCGGGGTTGGCCACCAGACGCGCCTCACGGACGGCCGGGCGGTGGAGCTCCGTCAGGCCATAGACAGCCTCCGCCAGGAGCTCCGGCGCCGGGTGCGTCGCGCCGTACCAGCGCTGGTACTCCGCGGCGTCCCGCAGGCGGAAGTCGGCGCTTATGTCGACCACCGGCAGGCCCTGCTTCACCAGGGGGGCCACCGCCTCAGCGCTGGCGGCGTGGGGCAGCGCCGAGAAGGCGAAGTCCACGTCGTCCAGCTCATCGCTGACCTTCAGGTCCAGCGGCCAGAGGTGAGGGAAGACCTCCGCCAGGGGCTTGCCGGCGGCGCTGCGGCCGCTGACCGAGGTCACCCTCGCCTCGGGATGCAGGTAGAGGAGGCGAGCCAGCTCGGCGCCCGCGTAGCCGGTAACGTTGATGATGCCAACCCTGATCATTTGCTCCTATTCCTTCGCTGCGCTCGAGGACAGGCCCCTTCGCTGCGCTCGAGGACAGGCCCTTGAGCTACTCAACTATAGCGACGGTGCTGTCCGTAGGCAAGGCGGCCAGAAAAACAAACCGCCCCACCAGCACGGCGTGGTGGGGCTCTGAAAGACCTGTCTGGAAGGCTGGGCTACAGATTCGCTCCGCTCACTGCAGGTCTGGGTATCAGCAGACGGCAAGCACCCCCACGCCGAAGCATGTGACGTCGCGCGCGCCTTCGCTGGGGGGCCTGCTCGCCCGGGTGGATAGCCAGAACCTTCAGCATGAGCCAATCATAGGAGCTAGGCCCCGCTGTGTCAAGAGCTACCCTCACTATCGAATTGACACTGCTATCTGGCCTTCCTAGAATGGGTAGCGACATGGCTCAGGCAGCGGCAGGCGGGGGTGCTGGCGGCGAGGGAGGTGCTCTCAGCCTCTCGGAAGCGGCCGCTCTCTTTCTCTCCACCGTCGCGTCCGAGGAGCATCGGCAGGCTCAGGCCGAGGTCTATCGTTTCGCCCGCTGGTACGGGGCGGATCGCCCTGTAGGCGAGCTGCGTGGCCACGACGTGGCTCGCTACGCCGAATCCCTTGGGCCGGCCACCCCCGATGTCCTCCGGCGGGCGGAGATGTTGCGCTCCTTCCTGGCCTTTGCCAAGAAAGAGGGTCTCACGGCCACCAATCTGGCCAGCCACCTGCGCCTGCGCAAGAGCGCTCTGTCTGCCGAGGGAGCGGCTCGGTCGGCGCCGGAGCAGACTCAGCTCACGGCTGGGGGGCACGCTTCGCTCAGCGCCGAGCTGGAGTCGTTGAAGGCGCAGCGGCCTCGCATCGCTGAGGAGTTGCGGCGGGCGATGGTGGACAAGGATTTTCGCGAGAACGCGCCCCTGGATGCTATGCGCGATCGCCAGGCGCACGTGGAGGCGCGCATACGCGAGCTGGAAACCATACTAGGGCAGGCGGAGGTTCTCGAGGGTGGAACTCGTCCGGGCGCCAAGGCTCGCCTGGGCAGCACGGTGATAGTCCGCAACCTGGCCTCGGGGTCGGCGGTGCGCTACACGCTGGTCAGCCCCAGCGAGGTCAGCCCCAACGAAGGCAAGATATCCGTCGTCTCGCCGGTGGGCAAGGCGCTAATGGACCGAGCGGTCGGCGAGGAGGTACAGGTGTCAGCGCCAGCCGGCCTCCTCCGCTTCCGAATAGAGGAGATACAGGGCTAGCTGTTCTCCTTCCTGCCTGCCGGCAGGCAGGCGTCTCCGTCCCCTATCCCCGCTGGCGGATGGGCACGTAGGTCAGGTCCATAGGCCCCACGTACTGGAGCAGCGGCCGGATGAGGATGTTGTCCTGCCACTGCTCGAAGACCTGCACGATCCAGCCGGGCATGCGGCCGATGGCGAAAATGGGGATGAACAGGTCCTCGGGGATGCCCAGCAGGTAGTACACGGCGCCGGCGTAGAAATCGACGTTGACATAGATGCCCCGCTGGCGGTAGGGGGCCATGACCTCTTCCACCTTGCGCAGAATGTAGTACCACTTCATCTGGTCTATTTGGTTGTACTTGCCGGCCAGGATGCGGGAACGGTCGCGCATATGGGGGGCGCGGGGGTCTTCGGTCTTATAGACGCGGTGGCCAAAGCCCATGATGAGGCGGCCGCTGGCGATGCGCGCGCTGACGTATTGCTCGACCCGCTCCGGCTCGCCGATTTCCCGGACCATGGTCATGACGGCCTCGGCGGCGCCGCCGTGGAGGGGGCCCTTGAGGGTGGCGATGGCGGAGACGATAGCCGAGTGGAGGTCGGCCATGGTGGAGGCCGTGACGCGGGCGGCGAAGGCGGAGGCGTTGGAGCCGTGGTCGGCGTGCAGGATCATGTCCACGTCGATGGCCCTGGCCTCGTCCTTGTCTGGCACCTCGCCTTTGAGCATCCAGAGGAAGTTGGCAGCGTGGCTGAGCTTGGGGTTGGGAGCTACGGCCTCCTTGCCCTCGCGGATGCGGGCGTGGGCAGCCACGATGGTGGGAAACTGGGCGGTGAGGCGGGTGGCCTTGTTCAGGTTGGCCTCGGGGGACATGTCGTTGACTTCTGGGTCGAGGCAGCCCATGGCGGATACGGCGGAGCGCAGCACGTCCATGGGGTGGGCAGTCTTGGTCAGACGGATCACCTCCAGCACTTCCGCTGGGAGGGCGCGGTTGGTGGCCAGGCTGCGAGAGAACTCGTGGAGTTCCTGGCGGGTGGGGAGCTTGCCGTGCCAGAGGAGGTAAGTGGTCTCTTCGAAGGTGGAGTTCTCCGCCAGGTCGTGGATGTCGTAGCCGCGGTAAACGAGCTTGCCGGTCTCCCCGTCGACGTGGCTGGACTCCGTCCTATCGATGTAGACCCCGTTGAGGCCGCGGGACAGTTCTTCTTCAGGCATCGCTCTAGCTCCTTCCCCTGGACTCAGGGAAAAAACAAGGAGCCGCTACAAGCTCCTCGGCAGAATTTCCTCTGCCCGACACGGTTACCAGGTTATGACTCTCGGGTCATTATAATCCTGCCCGCGGGGGTTGTAAATCGTTTGTGCTCGCCCAGTACGTTGGCGACGAATCGTTATCATATGAAATCGGCTTGACCCTCCTTTCGGCCAAGGACGATAATCGCTTCAGGAGGGTGATGTGCGTACGTTGCGCCTGGGGCTGGCTCAGATAAACACCACCGTCGGCGACCTGGACGGCAACGCTGCCAAGGTCTTGGACTACGTGGGCCGGGCGCGAGAGCTGGGCGTCGACGTGCTCAGCTTTCCCGAGATGACCATCACTGGCTACCCGCCCGAGGACCTGCTGCTGCGCCCTCAGTTCATCCGCGACAATCTGGCCGTCCTGGAACGAATGGTGAAGGGCTGCCAGGGCATCACCGCCGTGGTGGGTTTCGTCGACCGCGACCATGACATCCACAATGCCGCCGCCATCATCCACGACGGGCGGCTGGTGGACGTCTACCACAAGCAGTTCCTCCCCAACTACGGCGTCTTCGACGAGAACCGCTACTTCCAGGCGGGGACGCGCTGCCCTGTGTACGTGATGGCCGGCATCGGCGTGGGGGTGAGCATCTGCGAGGACATCTGGTATCCGGAAGACCCGACGCGAGCCCAGGCGCGTGCTGGTGCCCAGGCGATCATTAACATCAACGGCTCGCCCTACCACATGGGCAAGCGGCGCTTCCGCGAGCACATGCTGGCCACTCGCGCCAGCGACTACGCCGTCTTCGTCTGCTACACCAACCAGGTGGGGGGCCAGGACGAGCTCGTCTTCGACGGCGCCAGCATGGTGCTCAGCCCCTGGGGCGAGGTCCTGGGCCAGGCCGCTGCCTTCCAGGAAGAGCTGCTGGTCTGTGACCTGAACGTGGAGGAGGTTCTCCAGACCCGCCTGCATGACCCCCGCCGGCGCAAGGAGAGGCTGGCCTTCACCGCCCGCACTTCCGTTCCCCGCATCCATCTCTCCGATGAGCCCTTCCTGGAGAGCAAGCCGGCGGTCGAACCGCGCTGTGCCCCGCCTCTGGACGGCGAGGCCGAGGTCTACCACGCTCTGGTGCTGGGCAGCGGCGACTACGTGCGCAAGAACGGATTCCAGAAGGTGGTCATCGGCCTGTCCGGGGGCATCGACTCCAGCCTGACGGCGGCCATAGCGGTGGACGCCCTGGGCAGGGAGAACGTGATAGGCGTCGCCATGCCCTCCCGCTTCTCCTCGGAGGGGAGCCTCCAGGACGCCCGCGAGCTGGCCGACAGCCTGGGCATCCAGCTTATGGTCTTCCCGATCGAGGAGCCCTTCTCCGCCTTCCTGAACATCCTCAGCGAGCCCTTCGCCGGTACTCAGTTCGGGGTGGCCGAGGAGAACGTGCAGTCGCGCATCCGCGGCCTGATCATCATGGCCCTGTCCAACAAGTTCGGCTGGCTGGTGCTGACCACCGGCAACAAGAGCGAGATGGCCACCGGCTACGCTACGCTTTACGGCGACATGGTGGGCGGCTTCGCCGTGCTCAAGGACGTGCCCAAGACCTTGGTCTACCGCCTGGCCCGCTACCGCAACGCCTGCCCCGACAAGTCGGGGGTCATCCCCCAGAGGATCATGGACAAGGAGCCGTCGGCGGAGCTGCGCCCCGACCAGCGGGACACCGACAGCCTGCCTCCCTACGAGCTGCTGGACCCGATCCTGGAAGCCTACGTAGAGGAGGACAAGAGCGTGGACGAGATCGTGGCCCTGGGGTTCGATGAGGCGCTGGTGAAGCGGATCATCGCCATGGTGGACCGCAACGAGTACAAGCGTCGGCAGACTCCCCCCGGCGTGAAGATCACCCCCCGCGCCTTCGGCCGCGACCGCCGCCTGCCCATCGCCAACCGCTACAAGGGCTTCTAGACGCCGATGCCGATTCAGGCTGTTCTCTTCGACTACGGCGGCGTCATTGGCCGCCTCGACCGTCAGGAGATGGCCCGCCTGGAGGACAAGTATGGTTTACCTCCGGGCGGGTTCTGGCACGCGCTGTTCGAGATCCCCGAGTGGTACGAGGTGGAGGTGGGCCGTGGCTCCGAGGACAGATGGCTGAAGGCGGTGGCGGCCAAGCTCTACGAGCTGGCGGGCCGGCCGATACCGGGCATCCGCCAGGAGTGGCCCAGGATCTGGCGCGGCATCGACCAGGATGTCATATCGCTGGCGCGGAGGCTGCGGCCTCGCTACAAGGTGGGCCTTCTCAGCAACGCCACCAGGAACCTGGAGGAGCAGGTCCTGAACCACCAGGGCATCCTTGACCTGTTCGACGTGGTGATCAACTCGGCGCACGTGGGGATAGCCAAGCCCGACGTACGTATCTACCACCTGGCGGCCGAGAGGCTGGGCGTGCCCGCCTCGGCCTGCGTGTTCGTGGACGACCTCCTGGCCAACGTGGAGGGGGCGCGGGCGGCCGGCATGCGGGCCTTCCAGTACCAGGGCATCGAGCACCTGGAGGGCGAGCTGCGGGCGCTGGGGGTGCGGTGGTAGGGCCGACGATTTCCCTGGACAATCGCTCTCGTCCGCCGCTAAGATCGATAGACATCCCGCCGTTCGCTGCCCTAGCCAGGAGGCTTGACTCATGCCCGCGAGAGTAACCGTCGACGTCATCCCCGACGTCCGCGAGATGGCCTGCGAGCTGGTGCAGCGCTCCTCGCGTCGCCTGCGCCACCTGCGCTACTGCGACCTGCGCATCGAGGTGGGTGAGGGCAAGGGCGCGGTGGCCGAGAACGGCATGGACAAGTTCAGCGGCGAGGACTACGGCTTCTCCTTCGGCGTGCGGGTCATTGCGGGTGAGAAGGTGGCGGCGGCCGGCTACTTCGGCCAGCAGTTGGGCGCCGCCGACCTGCCCCGCCTGTCCCGCCTGCTGCGCGCCGGCATCGGCCACGCCTACCAGCGGGCCCTGGCCAACGCCCAGGCCAAGGCTCTGGTCAGGGAGCGCCTCGGCCCCCTGGCCGAGGCCCTGTACAGCACTGAGCTGGCTCCCATCGAGGTCTGCCAGGACACGGTGCCCGCCCAGTACCAGATCGATCCCCGCTCGGTGCCCCTGGAGGAAATAGTGCAGTACGTGCGGGAGACCTCCAAGGGGGTGCAGGGGGCGGATCAGCAGGTGATGTTCAACCACGTCGGGGCCTCCACCTCCCTTAATCGCCAGCTCTTCTGTAGCTCCGAGGGGGCAAACATCGACCAGAGCTGGGCCATCACCGGCGGCATGTGCTTTGTGGTGGCGGTGGGCAAGGAGGGTGGCCAGGAGCTGTACGATTTCGTCGGCCACC
>CAYGYF010000043.1:0-11238 GCA_964354065.1 uncultured Dehalococcoidia bacterium
GCCTGGGGCATGTTGGTGAAGGCCTCCTTGAGGCTTGATGGAAGCTGCTGAGTCATGCTGCACCTCCTTTTAGTGACTGCTAAGTTAACGACACAGCGCCAACTAGAATACCATCAAAGACTTCAATCCGTCCATACCCAGGCGGGAAGTATGGCCTCTACATCCACCGATACCATTCTCCCGGGAGGCTCCCAGTGAGGGCATGGCGAAGGGCGGTCACGTTGGGGGCCGTTCTGGGCAGGCCGGCAGGCAGGTCTGGGGGCGGGCCGCCTACTTCTCCTTCTTCTTGCCGCGGCGCTCCTTCTTGGCGGGCTCTTCTTTTGCGGCGCGGCGCTCCTTCTTGGCGAGCTCTTCTTTTGCGGCGCGGCGACCCTTCGCTGCACTCAGGGCAGGACCCTTAGCGGCGGGCTTGCCCAGACCAGCGCCTACCTGGGTGGCCTCTTCTTTCTTGCCGCGGCGCTTGCGGGCCGGCGGCTCGCCTCTGGCGGGTTGGGCAGCGACGGCGACGGCGGCTGCGGCCAGGGCAGCGTTGTACTTCTTGAGGAGGCGAGCCTTGCGGCGAGCGGCGTTGTTGGGATGGATCGTCCCCTTTTGGGCGGCCCGGTCGAGGGCGCTGACGGCCAGCCGCACCGCCTGGGCCGCTTCGTCGGCATCGGCGGTGGCGATGGCTAGCCGGGCGCTGCTGACGAATGTCCTGGCGGTGCTGCTATGCACTCGGTTGCGCAAGCGTCGCTGCTCGGAACTGCGCCAGGCCTTGGCTGCGGAACGTGTGCCCAAGGGGACGTCTCCCTCCTGCGAAATGGACTGGGGTTATGATAAGCAAACGGGGGCCTTTTGTCTAGGGGGAGATTGGGGGGAGGGCACTTGCTATAATCGCCTGTAAGGCGACGAGAGGATGAGGAGAAAGACCCCCGAAGCGATGTCTCTCAGGCCCTGGGGCGGCGTAGCCGGGGCGGCGATGATCGTCGCGGTGGGCTTTCTGGGCAGCCGCCTGCTGGGTGTGGCGCGCACCGTCGTCATAGCCGATGCTTTCGGCACCAGCGATGAGCTGGCGGCCTACTGGGTGGCCTTCCGCCTGCCCGACCTGATCTTTCAGGTGCTGGCCGGGGCCACTCTGGCCAGCGCCTTCATCCCCACCTTTGCCCGCTACCTGACCCAGAAGGATGAGGAGGAGGGCTGGCGTCTGGCCAGCTCGGTCCTGAACCTGGTTGCCGCCACGACGGCCGTCCTGGCCATCGTCGGCGTGCTGCTGGCACCCCTGCTGGTGCCCCTGATGGCGCCGGGGCTGGGCGAGGAGACGGGCCGCCAGGACCAGCTGCGCTCGCTGACGGTGGAGCTGACGCGGATCATGCTGGTGTCGCCGGTGTTGTTTGCCATCAGCGCGATGATCAGCGGCATCCTCAACGCCCGCCAGCACTTCTTCCTGACCGCCCTGGCGCCGATGCTGTACAACCTGGCGATCATCCTGGCAGCGGTCTTCCTGTCCGAGCCCTGGGGCGTGCGGGGCCTGGCCGTCGGTGTGGTGGCTGGCTCGGCGCTGCACCTGCTGGTGCAGGTGCCGGGGTTGGCGGGGGTGGGCATGAGATATCGCTTTCAGGCGCAGTGGCGGGATGCGGGGGTGCGAGAGGTGGCCCGGCTGATGCTGCCGCGAGTGGCCGGGCTGGCGGCTGCCCAGGCCAACTTCCTGGTGGCGATCTTCTTCGCCTCTCAAATGGGCGATGAAACCATCTCCGCCCTCAACTACGCCTGGCTGCTGGTGATGATGCCGCTGGGCCTGTTCGGCATGGCGATCTCCACCGCCGTCTTCCCGACCCTGGCTCAGCAGGCGGCTGTCGATAGTCTGGATCGTCTGCGGGGCACGCTATTTGCCAGCTTGCGCTACATCCTCTTCCTCACCATACCGGCCAGCGTGGGGCTGATCCTGCTGCGAGAGCCGCTGGTGTCGCTGCTGCTGCAGCGAGGCGAGTTCACGGCCGCGGCCACCGACATCACCGCTTCGGCCCTGTTGTTCTATGCCATCGGCCTGTTCGCCCACAGCGCCATCGAGATCCTCAGCCGCGGCTTCTATGCCCTGCGCGATACCCGCACGCCGGTGGGGCTGGCAGTCCTGTCGATGGCGCTCAACCTGGCGTTCAGCTTGGCCTTGAAGGGCCCCCTGAAACACGACGGGCTGGCCCTGGCGATGTCCCTGGCGACGATAGTCGAAGCCACTCTACTATTCATCGTTTTCCAGCGGCGCGTCGGCGGCCCGGAAGCGGGCGGCCTGGCGAACTTCCTGGCGCGCACCATCGTCGCTACGGGCCTGATGGCGGCGGTGGTGGCGGTCTTCCTGGCGGCGGAGGGCACCGCCGATCCTTTCGGGAGCCACACCGCCTGGGATGCGCTGGTGAGGGTGGTGGGGGCGGCTGTTCTGGGCGGAGGGGCCTTCTTCCTGACGGCGCTGCTGTTGCGCTGCGAGGAGGCCCTGGCCTTCTGGCGTCGCCTGGGCCTGGCGCGCTGAGGGACCCGCCAACGTTGTATTCCTGCCTTATCTGACCTATAATTTGTTCAGGAATGGCGCTCAACGACAAGATTCTCATGTGCCGCGATTGCGGCACCAGTTTCACGTTTACGGCGGGTGAGCAGGCGTTCTACGCCAGTAGGGGCTTGCTGAACCAGCCGGTGCGCTGTCCTCTGTGCCGCTCGGCGCGCAAGTCGGGCCGGACGCCGGAGGATGGGGGGTATGTGCACTACGGCAGCGCCGCCAGCTTTGGCGGGCGCACGGCGCGGCAGATGCATCCGGCTGTGTGCGGGGAGTGCGGCCAGATGACGGAGGTGCCGTTTCTGCCGCGGGGCGATAAGCCGGTGTACTGTAGCGAGTGCTATAGCAAGATCCGTGGCCACTAGGGGCCAGCGAGGAGGGCGTCCCAGGGGCTAGATTTGGCTAGCCCCTTTTTGGCGGACGACGGCCTTTCTCCAGCGCTCGTGGTGGGGTATCATTTGTTATGTCTTGTATCAGCAGCGGGAGGGCGCCCAGATGCTAGAGGAGTACGGGGGCAGCCCGTCAGGTTTCCTGTCGTTGTGTCTGGCCACCGACTACGCCGTGCAGGTGTTCGGGGCGATAGGCTTTATGGACGAATGCCCCGTCTCCCGCTATTATCGAGACGTGCGGCCGGCCACCATCGCCGATGGCACGACTCAGATCCAGAAACACATCATCGCCCGCGAGCTGGGCTGTTTTCGATAGGAGAGCTATGACCACGAGGATCGCTGCCCGCCAACTTGCCCGCCTTCTGGGCAAGGAAGACCTGTACCGCCGCCTCGGCCTGGACGATGGTCCGGAGCCCGAGGGGCTCACCGCCGAGCAACTGGCGCTGGTGCACGCCTTGGTGGACGAGCGCCTGGGGGAGTTGCTGTTCGGGCTGGCGGTGGAGACGGTGGCCAGCGATGACGTTATCGATGCCGCCTCGGCTCTGGACTACCTGGAGGACCGGCTGTCGTTCCTGAGGGAGCTGCTGACGGAGGAGCAGCGCGAGCGAATACGGCGGGACTTCCGGAGCCTGGTGGCGCGGTGGGGGTGAAGGGGCATCGCCCCGACCAGGTCGGGGCGGAACCGAGAACCGAGCTAACAAACCAACAGGGCCCCTTCCAGCAGAACCCAGAAGCTCCCGGCGTTGCCGTTGCCGGGCCTGCTCCCAGAACTCCTCCTCCAGCGGCACCTCCCACCACAGGTCCGCTGGCGTGACAAGGTTACGCTACCCTTCGCTGCGCCTCATTTGAGCGAGCGAAAAGGGCGCTGCTATAATGCCAGGGGCTGGCGGCGCCTGGGCGAAGCAGCGGCCAGAAACGGGGGATCGACCAAGCACCGTGAACTATCGTCAGACCATCGAGTACATCCTGAGCTTCACCGACTGGGAGCGGGAGCCCGCCCAGGCCTTCGCCGCCGCCAACTTCGACCTGCGCCGCGTCCGCTCCCTTCTGGCCCGCCTGGGCAACCCCCAGCGCGGGCGCCAGACCGTCCACATCGCTGGCAGCAAGGGCAAGGGCAGCGTGGCCGCCATGATAGCGTCCATCTTGGGGGCGGCCCCGACAGGTCGGGGTACGGGCCTCTACACCAGCCCCCACCTCCACACCTTCTGTGAGCGCATCGCCCTCGACGGCCAGCCCATCGCCGAGGCAGACTTCGCCCGCCTGACCGAGAGCCTCGCCCCCCTGGCGACCGCTGAGAACGGCGACGGCCGCTTCGGCCAGCTCACCACCTTCGAGCTGCTGACGGCCCTGGCCTTCCTCTACTTTCGAGAACGCGATGCCCAGTGGCAGGTGCTGGAGGTGGGCCTGGGCGGCCGCCTGGATGCCACCAACGTGGTGGATGACAAGGCGGTGTGCGTCATCACGCCCGTCAGCCTGGAGCACGCCGCCATCCTGGGCGATACGGTGGAGAAGATCGCAACGGAGAAGGCGGCCATCCTGAGGCCGGGCACGGCGGTGGTGATGGCACCCCAGCCCTGTGCGGGAGCAGCGGCCGTCATCCGCCGACGAGCGGTAGAACTTAAGTCTCCCCTGGTGGACGTAGCCGAGGCGTATTCCTGGCAGCGCCTGGATTGGGATCTGACGGGCCAACGTTTCCGGTTGGAGGGGCCCCCCGGCCACCAACGGCGGCTGTGGCTGCCCCTCCTGGGCGGCCATCAGCTCGAGAACGCCGCCACAGCGGTGGCCGCCGTCGATGTCCTCATCGACCGGGGAGCCGCCATCCCCGAGCAAGCGATAGACGACGGCCTGCGACGGCTGCGCTGGCCGGGCCGCCTGGAGGTCCTGCAAGAGCGGCCGCTGGTGGTGGCCGACGGCGCCCACAATGGCGACTCGGCGCGCAGGCTGCGGCAGGCCCTGCGGGACTACTTCTCGTTCGATCGAGCCATTGTGGTGATCGGCGTCTCGGGAGACAAGACGATAGCAGCGATAGCCCAGGAGTTAGCGCCGATAGCCCGGCAGGCGATCGCCACCCGCTCCCAGCACCCGCGGGCGGCCCAGCCAGAGGCGGTAGCTGCCGCCTTCGCTGCCCTCGGCGTCGCCAGCGAGACCCGCCCGACGGTGGCGGCCGCCCTGGAGCGAGCGCTGGCCAGCGCTGGGCCCTTCGACTTCGCTCAGGGCAGGCCCGGCGATCTCATCTGTGTGGTGGGCTCGCTGTTCGTCGTGGCCGAGGCGCGGGAGCGGCTATTGGGCGTCGCCGCTCGGACGACATAGGTGGGGGTTATGGCAATGAGAAGAGAGCAAGCAAACCATAGGCGAGTAGTGATCACCGGCATGGGCGCCCTCACCCCCCTGGGGAATTCGGTGCAGGAGTTCTGGCAGGGCTGCACCGAAGGCCGCTCGGGCATCGACTACCTGACCCTCATCCCGCCCGAGGTCTACACCAGCTACCCCGTGCACATCGCCGGCGAGGTGCGCAGCTTCGAGCCGACCGACTACATGGACCGGCGCGAGGCCCGTCGCATGGCCCGCTTCAGCCAATTGGCGGTGGCGGCCGCCCGCCAAGCCATCGAGGACGCCCGCCTGGATGTTGGCCGCGAGGACCCTACCCGCGTGGGCGTCCTCCTGGGCAACGGCATCGGCGGTTTCCCCACCACCGAGGAGGGAATGAGGACGATCCTGTCCAGAGGGGGCCTGCGCCTCGATCCCCTTTTCGTGCTCAAGATCCTCCCCAACATGGCGGCGGCCCAGATAAGCCTCACCTTCGGCCTTAAAGGCTACAACAACACCGTCATCACCGCCTGCGCCGCCTCCACTCAGGCCCTGGGCGACGCCCGCGATGCCATCCGCCTGGGCCGGGCGGACGTGATGCTGGCCGGGGGCACCGAGGCCGGCATCTGCGAGCTGGGCCTGTGCGGCTTCGCTGTGATGCGCGCCCTCTCCACCCGCAACGATTCGCCCCAGAAGGCCAGCCGCCCCTTCGACGCCCAGCGCGACGGCCTGGTCGCTGCCGAGGGGAGCGCCGTCTTGGTGCTGGAGAGCCTGGAGCACGCCCGCGCTCGCGCCGCCCCGATCCTGGCCGAGCTGGCCGGATACGCCGCCTGCAACGACGCCCACCACCTGGTCGCCCCCTGCCCCGACGGCGAGGGGGCGGCCCGCACCATGCGCTGGGCTCTGAAGGACGCCGCCGTCCAGCCGCAGGAAGTCGACTACATCAACGCCCACGGTACCTCGACGCCCCTCAACGACGTGGCCGAGACGCTGGCCATCAAGAGCGTTTTCGGCGAGCACGCTTACCGGCTAGCCATCAGCTCCACCAAGTCGATGATCGGCCACGCCCTGGGCGCCTCGGGCGCCATGGAGTCGCTGGCCTGCGTGATGACCCTCCAGACAGGCATCATCCACCCCACCATCAACCACGAGTACCCTGACCCGGAGTGCGACCTGGACTACGTGCCCAATGTGGCCCGTCGGGCCGACGTGCGGACGGTACTCAAGAACAGCTTCGGCTTCGGCGGCCAGAACGCCTGCCTGGTGTTCAAGCGGTTCGAGGAGTAGAGCATGCGCATCCTGGTGGTGGGTGGCGCCGGCTACATCGGCAGCGTGACGGCCGCCGAGCTGCTGGCGACCGGCCACCAGGTGGTGGTCTACGATAGCTTCGTCAGCGGCCACGCCGCCGCCGTCCCGGCCGAGGCTGAGCTGGTGGTGGGCGATGTCCGCGACCAGGAGACGCTGACCCCCGTCTTCGCCCAGAGCCACATCGACGCCGTGGTCTACTACGGCGGCTTCATCCAGGCCGGCGAGTCGATGCGCCAGCCGGGCCGCTACTTCGCCAACAACATCGGCGGCGTCATCTGCCTCCTCAACACCATGCTGGAATACGACGTCCGCCGCTTCGTCTTCAGCTCCAGCGCCGCCGTCTACGGCCAGCCAGAGGCCGTACCTATCCCCGAGGATGCCCCCGTCTGCCCCATTAGCCCCTACGGCGAATCGAAGGCGGTGGTGGAGGGCCTGCTCCGCTGGTACGACAGCCAGTGCGGCCTGCGCTATGTGTCCCTGCGCTACTTCAACGCCGCCGGCGCCACCGATACGCTGGGCGAGGACCACCGCCCCGAGACCCACCTCATACCCATCGTCCTCCACGTGGCCTTGGGCCAGCGAGACGCCCTGCCCCTGTACGGCAGCGATTACGCCACCGCCGACGGCACCTGTGTCCGCGACTACATCCACGTGGCCGACCTGGCCCGCGGCCACGTGCTAGCCCTCGACCGCCTGAACGAAGGGAGCGCCGTCTACAACCTGGGCAACAGCCAGGGCTTCTCCAACCTCCAGGTGATCGAGGCCGCCCGCAAGGTGACGGAGCTGCCCATTCCCGTGCGCCAGGAGGCGCGGCGTCCCGGCGACCCGCCGGTGCTGGTGGCCTCGGCGGAGAAGGCGAAGGCGGAGCTGGGCTGGCAGCCCCAGGTCACGGGCCTGGAGGAGATCATCGACAGCGCCTGGCGCTGGCACAAGGACTACCCCCAGGGATACGGGTAGCGATCGAGGTTCAGCGCTAGAAGTGGCTCTTCAGGAAGGGCCCTTCGACAAGCTCAGGACAAGCCTAGCTCAAGGGGAAAGCGGCCAGCCGCTCATAGACAGCGCCGCCGGGGCCGAGGATGCTGCGCATCAGGCTGACCTCGCGCACCGTCACCGCTGAGGCGGCCGGCGCCTCGCTGGCCTGCGCCAGCTCCTTGAGGCGCTGCCTGTCGCTGGCGCCCACGTTATCCGGCACGCGGGCCAGCGTGAGGTGAGGCGAGAAGGCCCTCCGCTCGGGCGGAAAGCCCAGGGGCTCCAGGGCCCTGTCCGCCCGCCGTTGGAGCTGGGCCAGGGGCTCCAGGTCGCCCTCCAGAGCCACCCACAGGACGCGCGGCCCCCGGCGATCGCCGAAGGTGCCCACGCCGCCCAGGGACAGCGTCAGCGGCGGGATCCCCTGGACGATGGGAGCCAGCGCCTCGCAGATGGCGCCCACCTTGTCCTGAGGCACCGAGCCCAGGAACTTCAGGGTGAGGTGGATGCCCTCGGGGCGCACCCAGCGCAGGGGCGGCGTCCCCCTTCGGCGCAGCGCCTCCTGAAGGCTGGACAGAGCTTCCTTCATCTCCGCCGGCAGCTCACAGGCCACGAACAGGCGCAGGGCCTGTCCTGAGCCAGGTTGAAAGACCCTCTGGTCAGCTCTCACCATCATGATCCAGGCTCAACAGGCGACAAGCGTTCTCTCCCAGGACGAGCCGCCTGGCCTCGTCGTCAGGCCGGAGGAAGCCCTGCTCGATAGCTTCCCGCTGGCAGCGCTGGGATATGAGGGGGTAGTCGCTGCCAAAGAGGATGCCCTCGACACCCACCAGCCCGGCCACCTGGTCGTAGACCGCTGGGCCATACAGGAAAGGGGTAGCCGCCGTATCCACGTAGATCCGGCTGGCGGCGGGCAGGCGGTTGGCCAGCGCCTCCTTCACCTCGGGCATGAGAGCGTAGAAGGGAAGGCCGCCGCCCCAGTGAGCGCCCACCACATTCAGGTCTCGCTGGCTGCTCACGAATCGATAGAAGGACTCCAGGCTCAGGCCGCCCTTGCCCGGATAGGCGTGGCCCACCGGCTCGCTGACATGGAAGAGGAGAGCGAGGCCGTGTCGCCGAGCCGCCTCGGCCAGCAGTTCGGCGGCCTCGCCCCCGTCCAGACGATAGCCCTGGCTCTCTGGCCGCAGCTCTCCCAGGCCCCGAGCGCCGCCCCGAGCGCAGCGCTCGATCTCCCGCCAGGCGTCATCCCCCGCCCGCGGCTGGACGGTGCAGAAGGGGACGAGCCTGCCGCCGCTCCTGGCTGCTGCCTCCAGGAGGTAGTCGTTGTGCTCCCGACACAGCTCGTGCTCCGCCCAGGCGAAGCCCAGGACGACGCTCACGTCCACCTCTGCCTCGCCCATGCTGGCCAGCAGCTCCTCGGCGGTGGCCAGGCGGGCCTTGGGGCTGGCGTACATCTCAGCGAAGGTGGCATCGCGGCGCAGGTACTCTTCCCGTCGCCCCCGGATATGCGGCGGGAAGATGTGTGCGTGGGCATCGACCACCAGCATGGTGCCATCATAGCATCGGGCCGTAGACATTAGGAAGGGCAGTTCGTATAATGAGCCTGCCTCCGCCTCCGGCGGACGCAGGAGGTGAAGTAGCCGCCCTTGCCCTCAGTCAGCAGCGCTTCCCTGAAGGAGCTAGAGGCCTTAGCCAAGCGCGTTCGGCGCCACATAATCGAGATGACCGCCGCCGCCGGGTGTGGTCACCCTGGCGGCTCGCTATCTTGTGTGGAGATTCTGGTGGCCCTCTACTGCCGCATCCTTCGCCACGACCCCCACAACCCCGCCTGGCCCGACCGCGATCGCTTCATCCTGAGCAAGGGGCACGCGGCCCCCGCCCACTACGCCGTGCTGGCCGAGTGCGGCTACCTGCCGGTGGAGGAGCTGATCAGCCTGCGCAAGCTAGGCAGCCGTCTCCAAGGACATTCCGTGGTCGGCAGCCCGCCCGGGGTCGAGATGACATCGGGCTCCCTGGGAATGGGCCTCTCCTTCAGCCTAGGCCAGGTGCTGGCGGCCCGACTGGACGGCAGGAGCTATCGCGTCTACTGCCTGCTGAGCGACGGCGACCTAAACGAGGGCCAGACCTGGGAGGCAGCCATGGCCTGCGCCCACCATCGGGCCGATAACCTCACGGCCATCGTCGACTACAACCGCATCCAGAACGACGGCTTCTCCGACTACAGCCGCTACGAAGACAAGAGCCGTCCCCAGCGCATAGGCGGCTGGGTGAACGAGGAGGGGCACACGGTGAACATCATGGGCCTTCAGCCACTGGAGGAGAAGTGGCGGGCCTTCGGCTGGCAGGTGCTGGAGGCGGACGGCCACGACCTCGGCGCCCTCATCGAGGTCCTGGAGAAGGCCCAAGCGGTCAAGGGCAGGCCCACGCTGGTCATCGCCCATACGGTAAAGGGGAAGGGCGTCAGCTTTATGGAGAACAACCCCGCCTTCCACGGCAAGGCCCCCACGCCGGAGCAGGCCAAACAGGCCCTGGCAGAGTTGGCGTAGCAAGAGGTCAGGGGTCAGAGGGCATGACATCACAGGCGACGGCGGCCACGCGCGAGGCCCTGGGGCCGACCCTGGTGCGGCTGACCCGCGAGGGGCTGGACATCGTGGTGGTGGACGCCGACCTGGGCAGCTCGACCACCGCCCGCGATTTCGGCAAGGTCTTCCCCGACCGCTTCATCACGGTGGGGGTGGCCGAGCAGAACATGGTGAACGTAGCGGCGGGCCTGGCGGCGGCGGGCAAGACCGTGTTCATCAGCACCTTCGCTGCGTTCGCCCCCGGCCGCTGCTTCGACCAGCTTCGCCTGGGCATCGCCCAGCCGGGGCTGAACGTGAAGCTGGTGGGCAGCCACAGCGGCATCATTACCGGCGAGGACGGGCCCTCCGCCCAGGCCATCGACGACCTCGCCCTCATGCTCTCCCTGCCCGGCTTCCGGGTGCTGGTGCCCGCCGACGTGGTAGAGGCGGAGCAGGCCATCGAGGCGGCGGCCCGCACCGACGGCCCCTTCTACATCCGCTGCGTGCGGCCCAAGATCCCCGTCATCTACGACCAGGACTACCGGTTCCAGCTAGGCAAGGCCCACCTCCTGCGGCCAGGGAAGGACGTGACGCTGATGGCCATCGGCGTGATGGTCAAGGTGGCCCTGGCGGCGGCGGAGCTTCTGGCCTCAGAGAGAATCGATTGCCGCGTGCTCAACGTGTGCTCCCTGAAGCCGCTGGACGAGGAGGCGGTGCTGGCGGCGGCGCGGGAGACGGGCGGCATCGTCACCGCCGAGGATCACCTGGTGCACGGCGGCCTGGGCAGCCTCATCGCCCAGACGGTAGCCTGCCACCAGCCGGTGCCTCTGGCCTTTGTAGGCATGCAGGACGAGTACGCCACCTCGGGGCGCTGGGATGAACTGCTGAAGCACTACGGCCTCACCCCCGAGAAGATCGCCGAGGCCGCCCGCGGCGTCCTGACGCGGAAAGGTGGCTAGCCGGGCCCATTCCCCCGACCGAGGTCGGGACGGAGTGAGATGAACATCGCCGTTCGCGCCGCCACCCTCTCTCTCTTCTCCAATCTATTCCTGCTCATCCTGAAGCTGGTGGTCGGCCTGATCAGCGGCAGCATCGGCGTCCTGTCCGACGCCATGGACAGCGGCGAGGACCTGGTAGCCTCGGCGGCCGCCTTGTTCAGCGTGAGCATCGCCCGCCGTCCGGCCGA
>CAYGYF010000044.1:0-11178 GCA_964354065.1 uncultured Dehalococcoidia bacterium
CAACCTGAACCCCGGTCACGCCAACACGGCCACCCAAGTCCACGAGCCGAGGCCGAAGGCCGCCTCGCCGTGGAATGCCGGGGCTGCCAACGTGATCGCGGGCGAGCAGAGCTGGGAGGGCTCTCAGGTGGTGGCGCGGGTCAGCATCAAGATCGACGTTAGTGGGCCGCAGATAGTCAACCTGTGGCTGAACGGCGCTCCTCTGCCCCAAAACATCATCGTGGACGACGAAGCAGAGGGATACACTAACGCGGTGGGCGCCGCCATCGACGGCACCGGCAACCCGGTGCAACTGGCGATCGACACGGCGTGCCCGGAGCAGCCAACAGGCCCGGCCACGCCCCTGCCGGCCGTCACGGGCACGCCCACATCCAGACCGACGCCGGCGCCCTCACCTTCGCCCGCCAAGACCCCCGTACCCACGGCCACTCCCACGGCCAAGCCAGGCCTGGCGGCGACGCCTTCGGGTGGCGGTGGGTTCGGCCCGGGCGGCTGGGGCTGGACGGCCGTGGGCGCGGGCATCGGCGTGCTGGTCCTGCTGACGGGCGGCGGCCTGGCGCTATGGGTGATGAGACGGCGCACCAAGTAGACGCACCCTGAGGTCCAAGGAAGCGTATGACGGTTTGGGTCGCCTCCACCAGAGGCGGACAGGTCTGGTGGTGACAGCCCAAGCCGTCACTTGGGGTTAGCGTGTGTGCGCCAGAGGCGGGCAGTGGGCTCTCCGCCAGAGGCGGAGTCTGCAAGCGGACTCCGTTGTGATAATTCGCGTAGGAAGGGGATTCTTCGCGGAGTTTGTCCTGGGCGGCGGCAGATTCTTCGCTCTGCCCAGACCTGTAGTGAGCGAAGCGAACCTAATGACAGTAGAGCCGCCTATGATGACATGGAGCGAAGGACTCAGAATGACGGCTGGACCAGGCATCACCCTGAGCGTAGAGGGGAGTATCTGTAGCCTGGGAAGGGCGTTATGTACTGTGTCGGGAGGAGCAAGCAATGACGCCTAGATTGTTCCGGAGCGCCATCATCGTGGTTATCGCGTCCAGCGTGGTTGGGCTAGGGGTGGGCGCGTTGGGCCAGCAGCGAGAGGTGAGCCAGGCGGCGCCAGCGGCCATCAGCATCGGTGTGGACGCCGATCCCAGCGGCAACAGCGCCACCACGCTGGGCAAGATCGACTCGTGCGTGTCAGTGAACAGCGGCGACACCTTCCAGATGGACATCGTCATAACCGACGTAAGCAAGCTCCTAGCCTTGGAGGTACCCTTTGCCTACGACGTGTCGGTGGTAGAGGTGACAGACCGCGACGTAGGGATGTTCCTGGCGGCCAGCCCGGGCAGCGACGTGCTGGACATTTCGGACGACCGTCCGTGGGTTCACGACGGCGAGGCGATCTATTTCCCGCGGGCTTTCGACTACGGCCCGCCGGAGGCGGCCGATAGCGGCTCGGGTGTCCTGGTGAGGCTCACCCTAAAGGCTGTAGGGCCTGGCATCAGCCCGGCACGCTTCGCCTTCTTTGATTACGAACCTAATGGGAAACTGGATATAGGCCCCCTGTTGAGAGACGTTGACACCAACCTGATCGGCGACGTGAACGGCGACGGCTTCTTCGACGGCCGCATACTGGATGCCCAGATAGCGGTGGACAGGCCTTGCTCTGAAGCACCGCCGATCGAGACGCGTACTCCCGTCACGCCTGGCCCGAAGACGGCCACGGCCGAGGGCACAGGCACGCCGGCCGTGACCGTAACGACTACAACGGCGGCGGCCACCGGCATGGCGACGGCGGCGGCGAGCCCGACGAGGGCGACGGCAACCCCCGCAGGCGGGCCGAGCGGGGAATCGGGGGGCGAGGGCATACCCTGGGCCGTGGTAGGGCCGCTGATCGGGGCAGGAGCGGTGGTTGTGCTGGGGGCAGCGTTCGTGCTGCTGCGGGTTAGGGGCCGCTGAGGGGAATAGGTTGGATATGTCAAGCAGGCGGGGCGTCGGGCGCCAGGGGATTGCCCGACCGCCCCGTGAACGGGGCGGCATCGAAAAGGGAACCTGCCTCGCACGGCTGTGCATTTTTCACCTCCGATTTCCTGATATTCCTTTCCAATGTGCTTGTATCCTTACCCAGGCGGTGCTATAATTTGTCTACTTCGTCGAACCTGACGCGGTCGGGCAGTGCTGTACTGCCCGGAGCGCCGAGCGGACGGTCCGGAATACCCTGCGCAAGGAGGTGCGGCGATGCAACGGTCAGTGTGGATCGGCGTAAGTCTGGCGGCCGTTATCGCCCTAGTGGCGATGGGCGCGTGGCTACTAGCCCGGCAGGGAGACGAAGCGTTCGCCAATCCTGGCATAGAGGTCGGGATAGACACTGACCCCAGCGGCAACACCGCCTCCTCTCTGGGCACCATCCAGCGGTGCATATCCAAGAACGTCACCGACCCCGCGTTCGACGTCGACCTCTACGTCAAGGACGTCACCGACCTGGGCGGCTGGGATGTCACCATCAGCTACACTGAATCGATAGTGAAACCCCAGAACGTCACCGACGCCATAATACTGGGGTGGTTCATGGGAACGCCAACCGGCTTGTACTACGCGGCAGACACCGAATTCGGCCTCGTTGCCAGTGCCCACAACTTCCCATCCGGGCCGTGGCATAGCGGGTCGGGAGTGCTGGTGAGGATCAACGTGAAGGCTATGGGGAACGGCGTCAGCCCGTTCAATATCACGCTCAATAACTTAGACAACAAGGACCTGGTTAGCCTGAAGCCTCAGACCACCGTGTACAACGGGCGGATCGCCGTGGGCGAGGGCTGCGACTTCGACAACGACGGCGTCGCCGACGACCAGGACAAGTGTCCGGAGACCTACCACCCGGCCAACACAGACGTGGACGGGGACGGCATACCCGGCACACAGCCGCCGCCGGGGGCCACCTGGGGCGGCGACGCTTGCGACGACAGCGACGGTGACCAGTTCACCGACCTGAGCGAGCTGTACTTGGGCACTGACCGCCTAGACAAATGCCCCGACACCACCGGCGATCCCGCCTGGCCGCTGGACCAGGACAACAACGGCCAGATCCTGATTCCCGACGTGTCGAAGTACACCGGAAAGCTGTTCACCCCGGTGACCTGCCCGAGCGCCGATCCGAATTGCCGCCTGGACCTCGACACGAACGGCACCATCCTGATTCCCGACGTGTCGAAGTACACCGGAAAGCTGTTTGAATCATGCACTCAGTAGGCACAGCGCAGGGGCAAGGGCGGCACCTCGCACATCAGAGATGGGTGGCAGGAGAGTCTAGGGCGGCGACCAGGCAAGGGCGCCGTCGCCGGGGCTGTTCACATCCGTCTCGTCCGGAGGGAGAAAGGTGAAGCGAGGGAGGAGGGGCCGGGGAAGTGAGCGAAGACAACCAGGGGGAAAGCCCCTTCGACATCAGCCGAAGGCAGATCCGCCTCCGGCGGAGGCTCAGGGCAGGCTCTGAGTGCGGTCCCTAGGGGGCCACGCTGATGCGAACGGTGCTATGGGCTGGCCTGGTGGTCGGGATAGTTTCCGTCCTGGCGGTGGTGGGCGCCCAGGGGCCAGCCGGAGGGGGGGAGACGGCCGCCCAGGGCGTGACCAGCATCGGCATAGACGCTGATCCTACCCAGACGCCGGCCAACACCGAGACCTCTCTGGGCTCCATCGAGTCGTGCATCGCCAAGTCAGTCAACGACACCTTCGACGTCGATCTGTACATTACCGACGTGGTAGACCTGCTCTCCTGGGAGGTCTATCTGAACTACAACCCCGCTGTCGTGAGGGTGACCGCGATCAACGTGCAGATGTTCCAGGCGGCCAACCCAGACAGCAGGGTCTTCAACGCCTCCGAAGAGCCGCCCGATAGCGACGGGTCGTTCTACGCCGCCGCTGCCGAACTGGGCACCGTGGACTCTGGCACAGGCGTGCTGGCGCGAATCAGTCTGCTGGCCGTGGGGCAGGGCATCAGCGGGCTGAATCTCACCCTACCCATTCTCAAGGACGTAAACCTCCAGCCCATCGGCGACACCAACGGCGATTGGATCTTTGACAACCCCATAGCGAACGCCGAGGTGCGAGTAGGCCAGTTGTGCGCTGGGCAAACGCCGACGCCGACGCCGACGCCGACGCCCACCGCTACGCCCAGCCCCACGCCTACGCCGACGCCGACGCCTACCGCTACGCCCAGCCCCACGCCTACGCGCACGCCGACGCCGTCTCCCACGCCGACGCCGAGCCCGACACCGCCACCGATAGTCACCACCCTGGGCCTAGACGCCGACCCAACGAAGTCGCCGGCCAATACCGCCAAGTTCCTGGGCTCTATTGAGGCGTGCCGATCGGTGGCGATCAACGATTCCTTCACCATCGACCTGTACATCACCAACGTGTACAACCTGACGGCCTGGAGCATGTACCTGGAGTATGCCGGGGCGGTGGTGAACGTTAAGGCGATAAACGTCCAGATGTTTCAGGCCGCCAACGCGGGCAGCAGCGTGCTCAATCTATCGGCGACTACCCCAGATAGCGATGGCTCGTACTATGCTAGCGCCGTGGACCTGACGCCGGGCGCCCAGGATTCGGGTTCGGGCGTGCTGGCCCGGATCACCCTTCTGGCAGTAGGCAGTGGCGCCAGCAACCTCAGGCTGACCGTGCCGGAGCTGAGGGACCAGAACAACCGGCCCATCGGCGACAACACGGGCGACGGCATGTTCGACGGCTCGGTCTTCAACGCCGAGGTGCGGGTGGGTGAGCTCTGCCCAGGGCAAACGCCGACACCCACGCCAACGCCCTCGCCTACACCTACGCCGATAGTCACCACGATGGGTATAGACGGCGATCCGACCCAGGCGCCGGCCAACACTGCCACCTTGCTCGGCTCGAGAGAGGCCTGCCGCGCGGTGGCCGCGAATGACTCCTTCACCATCGACCTGTTCATCACCAATGTGACCAACCTCACCGCCTGGAGCTCCTACCTGCTGTACGACCCGGCCATCGTCCGGGTGACCGCGATCAACGTGCAGATGTTCCAGGCGGCCAACCCGGGGAGCAGCGTGCTTAACTTATCCGGTTCCGTCCCCGATAGTGACGGCTCCTACTACGCCGCCGCCGTCGATCTGGCGCCGGGAAAGCAGGACTCCGGCTCGGGGGTGCTGGCCCGCATCACCCTGCTGGCGGTGGGGCCGGGCATCAGTAGCCTGAGCCTGTCGCTGCCGGAGCTGAAGGACTACAACAACCTAGCCATCGGCGACAACACGGGCGACGGCATGTTCGATGGCTCCATGTTCCCAAGTGAGGTGCGGGTGGGCCAGCCCTGCCCGACTCCGTCCCCCACCCCCACCCCCTCTCCCACACCCACCCCACCGCCCATACTCACTACGCTGGGCCTGGACGCCGACCCGTACGCATCGCCGGCCAATGGCGCGACCTCCCTCGGCTCTCGAGAGACGTGCAGGTCGGTGGCCGTCAACAACCCGCTGGATATCGACCTGTTCATCACTGACGTAAGCAACCTCACTGCCTGGAACATCTACCTGAACTACGACCCGGCGGTGGTGAACGTCACCGCCATCAACGTGCGGCTATTCCAGGCGGCCAACCCGGGCAGCAGCGTGCTCGACCTATCGCAGCCGCCACCAGACAGCGACGGCTCCTTCTACGCGGGTGCCGCTGAGCTGGCGCCGGGGAAGCAGGATTCGGGCTCGGGCGTGCTGGCCCGGATCACCCTGCTGGCGGTGGGGCCGGGCATCAGCAACCTCAGCCTGTCGCAAGTCCAGCTAAAGGACAACAACAACCAGGCGATCGGCGACTACACGGGCGACGGCCTGTTCGACGGCTCCGTCTTCGGCGCCGAGGTGCGAGTAGGCCAGCCCTGCGCGGCTACGCCGACCCCGACGCCCACGCCCACACCGCCGCCGATAGTGACCAGCCTGGGCCTGGACGGCGATCCGACCCAGGCACCGGCCAACAGCGCCACCTCTCTCGGCTCGAGGGAGACCTGCCGAGCGGTGGCCATCAACGACCCCTTCACCGTAGACCTGGTCATCACTAACGTGACCAACCTCACCGCCTGGGGCGCCTACCTGCTCTACCCTCCGGCCGTCGTCAACGTGAGCGCTATTAATGTCCAGATGTTCCAGGCCGCCAACGCCGGCAGCAACGTACTCAACTTATCCAGTCTCACCCCTGATAGTGACGGCTCCTACTACGCCGCCGCCGTTGAGCTGGCGCCGGGGAAGCAGGACTCCGGCTCCGGCGTACTGGCCAGGATCACCTTCCTGGCGGTGGGCCCGGGCACCGCCAGCCTCAGCCTGTCGCAAGTCCAGCTAAAGGACAACAACAACCGGCCCATCGGCGACAACACGGGCGACGGCATGTTCGACGGCTCCATCTTCCCTACCGAGGTGCGAGTGGGCCAGCCCTGCCCCAGCGCATCCCCCACACCTTCGCCGACGGCTACGCCGACGCCCACGCCGCCACCGATACTCACTACTCTTGGCCTGGACGCCGATCCGCTTCTATCGCCGGCCAACACTGCCACCTCCCTGGGATCGAGGCAATCCTGCATGACAGGCAGCATTAACAGCTCTCTGGATATCGACCTGTTCATCACCGACGTCACCAACCTTGTAGCCTGGGACGCGTACCTCAGCTACGACTCGGCGGTCGTGAGGGTCACCGCCATCAACGTCCAGATGTTCCAGGCCGCCAACGCCGGCAGCAGCGTACTCAACTTATCCAGTCCCACCCCTGATAGCGACGGCAGCTTCTACGCCAGCGCCGTGGACCTGGCGCCGGGGAAAGAGGACTCGGGCACGGGAGTGATGGCCAGAATCACCGTCCTGGTGGTGGGCCCTGGCATGACCGGACTCAACCTCTCCTTGCCAGAGCTGCGCGACAAGAACGGCCAGCCGATCGGCGACTACACGGGGGACGGCATCTTCGACGGCTCGGCGTTTAACGCCGAGGTGTGGGTAGACCAGCCCTGTCCAACAGACCTGGCCATAGCCAAGACCGACAGTCGCGACCCGGTGGCGGCGGGACAGAATCTCTCCTACTCCCTCACTGTCACCAACCAGGGTCCCTCCCCGGCTACCGGCGTCACGGTTACCGACAGCTTGCCGGTCGGCGTAACCTTCGGCTCGGCCACGCCCAGCCAGGGCACCTGCACTGAAAATGCTGGCGTAGTGACCTGCAACCTGGGCGATATTACCGCCGGCAGCTCCGCCACCGTCGCAATCACCGTCAGCGTGGATTTGCCTACCCTGGGCACAATCACCAACACAGCCAGCGTCGCCAGCGCTGGCGGAGACCCGAATCCGGCCAACAATACCGCCTTGCAGTCGACGACCGTTATGCCGCCAATAGTGACCACCCTGGGAATCGACGCTGACCCGTCCCAGACGCCGGCCAACACGGCCACTTCCCTGGGCTCCAGGGAGGGTTGCGTTTCCGTGACCAGCGGCAGCTCTTTCAGCATCGACCTGTATATCACCGACGTAACGAACCTGACCGCCTGGGGTACCACCCTGCTATACAGCCCGGCGGTGGTCAACGTGACCGCCATCAACGTCCAGATGTTCCAGGCGGCCAACCTAGGGAGCAGCGTGCTGAGCCTGTCAGATCCTACTCCCAACAGCGACGGCTCCTTCTACGCCAGCGCTATCGACCTGGCTCCGGGCAAGGAGGACTCCGGCTCCGGCGTACTGGCCCGGATCACCCTGCTGGCCGTGGGGCCAGGCCTCAGCCCCGTCGATCTCTCCCAGACGCAGATGAAGGACCCCAGCAACCAGGCGATTGGCGACATCAACGGGGACTTGTTGTTCGACGGCTTTGTGTTCAACGGTGCGGTTGCCGTCGACCAGACGTGCGCGGCTCTCACGCCCACGCCCACAGCTACGCCGACGCCGACGCCGTCGTCAACGCTCACACCAACGCTCACACCAACGCCAACACCCACGCCCACGCCCACGCCCACATCCACACCCACGCCGACGCCCACGCCCACACCCACGCCGACGCCGACGCCGCTGCGGGACAGTGACAGCGACGGTTTCCTCGACAGCAAGGAGACCGCCGCCGGGTCCGACCCCCTGAACGCCCTCAGCACCCCTGAAGTGTGCGACGGCACCGACAACGACGGCGATACCCTGGTGGACGAAGACTACGACCTGAGCCCGGTCAACGGCATTCCCGACTGCACTGATGCCGCCGCCGACACTGACGGCGACACCGTGACCAATGACCTCGATCCAGATGACGACAACGACGGCTTCAGCGACGCCGTTGAGAACTACATCGCCACCAACTCCCTCAATGCCTGTCCGGACAATACCAGCGACGACGCCTGGTCCCTGGATATGAACAACGACCAGGTGATCACCATCCTTGACGTGTTCAGGTTCACGGGACGGATCTTCACCGCGGCGGGCAGCGCCAAGTACGACCGGCGCCTGGACCTCAACGCCGACGGCTGGATCCTCATCTCGGACGTGCAGTTCTACACCGCGAAGCTGTTCCAGACCTGCGTCTAGGGCGACACAAACAACCGACACGATAGAGAGAATGAGATTCAGAGGAGCGGAAGCAGCAGACACTGGACAACCCACTGAGGGCACACTGAGGAGTAGGAGCAACGACTGGCGCAGCCGGCCGCGTCAGGAAGATTGTCGACAACCTAGCATTGCCCGCTAGAGGCGGGCACTCCCGGGGGGAGCACACGGATGCGGGGACTGTTGTGGGCCGGCATACTGGTGAGCGTGGTCTCTGCCCTGGCCGTGTTCGGCGCTGTGGTGCCGAGCCAGAAGGAGACGGCCGGGCAGGGTCTCACGACTATTGGCATTGACGCTGACCCGACTGCGACCCCTGCCAACACGGCCACCTCTCTGGGCTCGATCGAGTCGTGTCGCGGGGTAGGGATCAACTCCTCCTTCTACGTCGACTTCTACATCACCGACGTGGTAGACCTGCTCTCCTGGGAGGTCTACCTGAACTACAACCCGGCCGTGGTCAGGGTGACCGCCATCAACGTGCAGATGTTCCAGGCGGCTAACCCTGGCAGTAGCGTTTTCAACGCCTCCGACCCCGTACCCGACAGCGATGGCCTATACTACGCCGCCGCCGTCGAACTGGGCACCGTGGACTCCGGCACAGGAGTGCTGGCCCGGATCACCCTGCTAGCCGCGGGCCAGGGCATCAGCAGCCTGACTCTTACGCAACCGATACTCAAGGACAAGAACAACCAGCCCATTGGCGATACCAACAGCGACATGATCTTCGACGGCCCCATAGCCAACGCCGAAGTGCGGGTCGACCAGCTCTGCCCAGGGCAAACGCCTACGCCGACCCTGACTCCCACACCAACCCCGACGGTCACCCCTACGCCTACTCCTACCCCCACGCCGACGGCGACTGCCACCCCTACCGTGACTCTCACACCCAGCCCCACACCTACGCCCAGTCCCACCCCGTCGGCAACACCCACTCCTATGCCCTCTCCCACACCGAGCCCGACCCCCACCCCAAGCATCGCCACCATCGGCATCGACGCCGACCCCAGCCAGTCGCCGGCCAACACCGCCACCTCCCTGGGCTCTCGCGAGGCCTGCATCTCCGTCGCCAGCACCAACACGTTCGACATCGATGTCTACATCACCGATGTGGTTAACCTCCAGGGCTGGTCCTCCACGCTCTCGTACAACGGCGGCGTGGTCAACGTCTCCGCCGTGAACGTCCAGATGTTCCAGGCCGCCAATCCGGGATCGAACGTTTTCAGCATGTCCGACGCCGTGCCAGATAGCGACGGCTCGTACTTCGTGGGCGCCGTCGAGCTGGGCACTGGCGCCGAGGATTCGGGCTCGGGGGTTCTGGTTCGCCTGACGCTGCTGGCAGCAGGCCCCGGCGTCAGCCCCGTGAGCCTCAACTACTCCGAACTCAAGGACAAGAACAGCCTGCCAATTGGCGACACCAACGGCGACGGCTACTTCGACGGCCCCGTGTTCAACGCCGAGGTGCGAGTGGATCAGCCGTGCCCGACGCCGACCCCCACACCCAGCCCCACTCCCACGCCAATCATCACCACCATCGGCGTGGACGCCAACCCGTATGCTTCGCCGGCCAACACCGCCACGTCCCTGGGCTCGAGGGAGTCATGCATCTCTGTTGCCACGAACACCAGTTTCGACATCGATATCTACATCACGGACGTGGTGAACCTGATGGGTTGGGCAGCCACCCTCAACTATGCCGGGACAGTGATAAATGTCACTGCTGCCAACGTCCAGATGTTCCAGGCTGCCAACCCAGGGAGCCGGATCTTCAATGGATCGGACTCAACACCAGATGTGGACGGGGCCTTTTTGGTGGGGGCGGTGGACTTCGGCCGGGGGGCGGAGGATAGCGGCTCGGGCGTGCTGGTCAGGCTGACGATTCGGGCGGTGAGTCCGGGCCTTAGCGCGGCCAACCTCACTGTGCCTGAACTGAGGGACAAGAACAATCAGCCCATCGGTGATAGCAACGGCGACGGCTACTTCGACGGCTCGCTGTTCAACGCCCAGATCGCTGTCGGCCAGCCCTGCCCGGGACAGACCCCCACTCCCACACCCAGCCCGACGGCCAGCCCCACCCCAACGCCCAGCCCTACCCCAACGCCGACAGCGACCCCCACGCCCGTGCCATTCGTGGGGACGCTGGGGGTTGACGCCGACCCCACACAGTTGCCGGCCAACACAGCCATCTCGCTGGGATCGATAGAGGGGTGCATCTCCGTTGCCTCCCTCACCTCGTTCGACATCGACATCTTCATTACCGATGTGGTTGACCTCCAGGGCTGGTCCTCCACCCTGTCGTACAACGGCGCGGTGGTCAACATCTCGGCTGTGAACGTGCAGATGTTCCAAGCGGCCAATCCGGGATCGAACGTTTTCGGCATGTCCGACGCAGTGCCAGATAGCGACGGCTCGTACTTCGTGGGCGCCGTCGAGATGGGCCCCAGCGGCGCCGAGGATTCCGGCTCAGGCGTTCTGGCTCGCCTGACGCTGCTGGCGGCAGGCCCCGGCATCAGCCCCGTGAGCCTGACCTACTCCGAACTCAAGGACAAGAATAGCCTGCCGATCGGTGACAGCAACGGCGACGGCTACTTCGACGGCTCGCTGTTCAACGCCCAGATCGCTGTCG
>CAYGYF010000045.1:0-11122 GCA_964354065.1 uncultured Dehalococcoidia bacterium
TCCATCGAGATCTCCGAGTACCTGGCCGACCTCCTGAAGCGCACCAGCAAGTGCCGCCTGGCGGACTGTGGCCAATACCATCACGAGTGCCCGCTAAAGGTGCCGCAAGTGCTGAACGCCAAGCACCACGAGCGAGAGGCGCAGATCATCGCTCAGGCGGGGCGCTTCGGCGCCATCACCATTGCCACCAACATGGCTGGCCGCGGCGTCGACATTATCCTGGGCGGCAACCCCAATCGCATCGCCGAGGAGCTGTTCCACAAGGAGGGCATCGACCCCGATACGGCTCCGCCCGAGGAGCTGGAGCGCATCCGGCGGCAGGCCCGCGAGGTCTGGCAGGCTGATCACACTAAGGTGGTGGAGGTCGGCGGGCTTCACATAGTCGGCACCGAGCGCCACGAGGCGCGGCGCATCGACAACCAGCTTCGCGGCCGCTCCGGCCGGCAGGGCGACCCCGGCAGCTCGCGCTTCTTCGTCTCCTTCGGCGACGACGTGATGCGCCGCTTCGCCCCCGAGTGGGTGGGGAACATGATGGGCCGCCTGGGCATGGACGAGGATATGCCCCTGGAGAGCCGCATGGCCAGCAAGGCCATCGAGTCGGCTCAGACCAAGGTGGAGGGCCACAACTTCGACATCCGCAAGCACGTGGTCGAGTATGACGACGTGATGAACACCCATCGCGACCTCATCTACACCGAGCGGCAGAAGCTCCTGGAGGGGGCCGACCTCAAGGCCAACATCTGGGATATGATCGAGCAGGAGATAGAAGAACTGGTGGGCGCCCACATAGGTGATCACCAGGAGCATGAGCGTGACCTAAAAGGACTCCTGAACGAGGTCAAGGGTGTCGTCCCCCTTGCTCCTCAGTTCACCGAGGTGCATTTTCGCGACCTCTCTGGCGAGGAGATAGCGGAGGAGCTGCTGGCCCACGCCCAGGAGCAGTACGAGGCCAAGGAGCGAGAACTCGGCGCCGAGAATATGCGCACCCTGGAGCACCTGGTAATGCTGGGCACCATCGATAGGCTGTGGGTGGAGCACCTGACCGCCCTGGACGAGATGCGCCAGGGCATCGGCCTGACGGGCTACGGCGGCCAGGACCCGCTGGTGGCCTACAAGCGGGAGGCCCACGATATGTGGGACCAGCTCACTGGCCACATACGGCACAACATAACCCACCGGATATACCACGTCAGCCTGGCCCCCCGGGCTGTGCCCACGCCTCGGCCGCCGGCAGCAGTAGGGGCGCGGCGGGGTGGGCGAGCGGCAGCACGGGCGCGGGGAGGAGCTGGGCAGCCGGCGGTGCCCCGCAAGGTGGGCAGGAACGACCCCTGTCCCTGCGGCAGCGGCCGCAAGTACAAGAAGTGCTGCGGCCGAGCGGCCTAGGCGGTGGTTGGATTGGTAGCTGCAGGGCTTAACGCCATTAACGAATTGATGGCCCAGGAGACGTAGGGGCAGGGCTCGCCCCTGCCCCCCGTTCTGAGGGCGCCTGCGAGAGGCGCCCCTACAGCATGGGGCAACGTTTTGAGCCACTATTCTCTTAATGACCATCAGCCCTGCTAGAGAGGGACTCTGCAGCTACGGTGACGGCGATGGCGAAGAAGGGCATCACGGCAAGCGAAGAGGGGGCGGTAACGGGGGTGCTGGCCAGCCTGCGCCGAGAGCTGGCGAGCGGCAAGTCCTGGTTCATCGCCCTCCTGGAGGCCATCGCCCAGTGGCCTCTAGCCGAGGAGACGGTGGGCGAGCGACACTATCGCTACCTGGTGGGCGGCGAAGCCTTCGACTGGCTGCTGCTGGCCGAGCGCCTGTGCGAGGCTGTGGGCGGCCTCATCCCCCGGGAGGAGCAGGAGGCCCTGCTGTTCTTCGGGCGACCTCCCCTGCTGCTTACGGAGGAGGAGTTCCGCCGTCTTATGGGCTACGCCAAATATCGGGCTCACCTAAACTACGTCTACGGCATCACCCTGGAGGAGGTGCTCCAACTGGTGGTGGAGGAGGACATTTACAAAGAACAACGCTCGCGCGTGTGGGAGAACCACCTGCACGCCGACGAGGAGGCCTTCCAGCGCATCTACGGTGGCCCTCGCCAGGAGCTCTGGCGCCTCTTCCGCCAGGAGCGGGGCCTGCCCCAGGCGGTGGACATCCCCCTGGAGGAGGCCAAAGAGTTCACCTACTGGCTGTTCAAGTATCGGCTGCGCTACTGCGACCCGGCCAGGGTAGCCAGCGACACCCGTCGCGCCCTGGCCATGCTTCGCCGCCTGGAGCCCTGCCGGGCGCGGGCCGCCGGCAACAGCCTGGCGGAGCCGCCAAGCGTCATCGAGATCCCCTAGCGGCTGGGCGAACAGAGGCGGCGCCCCGCGCGGCGCCGCCCTGCCCCCTGGGGTTGCCCCCTACCTGAACGAGATTAGATCGCCGAAGTACTCCCACTTGCCCCTGCCGTCCACCACCGTGGCCTTCAGCAGCTTCATGGTTTCGACGGCGTAGTGGTCCGTCTTGCTGAGGGTGATGGAGATACCGGGCAGGCCAAGGTTGCCCTGGAAGTCCTTGAAGGATTGGACGGCATCAACCAGGTCCTGTCGCGTCGGTGGGTTGTGAATGGCACAGGCTCTGGTCAGAGCCTCGACGGTCAACTCCGCCACCAGTTGGCCTTCGACGGTGAAGTTGCCGGGAGCCATGTCACCGTACTGCCTCATGATCCGGTGGTGCTCGGCTATCGCCGGGTCGTCAGTCCAGTCGAACATCTTGTTGCCCTGCATGGTGATGACCCCCTCCATGACCTCCGGGCCGCCGGCATACTGGAACATGGCAGGGTCAGAATTGACGTAGCCGATGAACCACTGGACGTCCCAGCCCATCTGCTTGGCCGCCTTGATGGCCTGAGCGCAGTGGCCTGGGATGCAGGCACCCTCCACCACTTCTGCGCCGGCATTCTTCAGGTTAGTGACCTGAGAGCGGATGTCGACGGCGGTGGCCTCAAAGGGTTGCTCGGACACCAGCTGGTTCTTGGTGGGGTCGAGGCCGTTCTTCATGCCGGCCAACTCGTCCTTGCCGAAGTCGTCGTTCTGGTAGAGGACGCCCACCTTCTTGCCCGCAAAGTTCTCCGAGATGTACTTGCCGAAGATCGTCCCCTCGATGTAGTAGTCCGGCAAGCCGGTAAACGTCCAGGGGTGCTGCTCGGGGGTCGCGCCCCACTTGTGGGCCCCGGTCATAACCCACAGGTCGGGGATGCCTTTCTCGTTCAGGTACTCCCAGACGGCGGAGTGAGCGGCCGTCCCCAGGCCGCCGACCATGGCGAAGATCTTGTCCTGCTCTACCAACTTGCGGGTGACATCCACGGCCGCGGCTGGCTCATAGTTGTCATCTAGCGCCTTCAAGACTATCTGGCGGCCGCAGACGCCGCCCTTCTCCGTATTGATGTACTTGAAGTAGGCTTTCATGCCCGAGAGCACAGGACTGAACGCCGCCCCATACGACCCGCTCTGGGCGAAGTGGGAGCCCAGGAGGATCTCCGTATCAGTTATGCCCTCCACTTTGCCAGCGGATGGGGTGCCGGCAGCGGTCCCAGTGGCGGTGGGGGATCCCTCCTCTCCCCCGCCGCCGCAGGCTACGGCCACCAGCGCCAGCAGTACCGCGGCTCCTGCCAGGAGTAGCCACCCCTTGTTAAGCCTGAACATGCTCCTCGACCTCCTTTCCTTGGCCTTCCAATCGCTAGTTTAGCACCCTAGTCCAGCGAGTCAATCTCCCCGAAGGGCTCCCAGCGACCGCCCACCGCCCGGTGCATCTGGAGCGCTTGTATTGCGTAGTGGTCGCTGGGGCTGAGATTGACGTCGATGCCTTCCAGTAATACAGAGGGGTGGAAGGCATGCAGCGATTCCGCCGCGCGCATTAGGCCCTCTCGCGTTAGATCGCCGCAGGTGTCGCTGAGTACCTTCACCACGGTCTCCGCCAGGGCCTGGCCGTAGAGGGAGTAGTTAGTGGGCTGGGGACCATCGTGGTCGGCCATGATCTGGTAGTGGCGGGCGATGGCGGGGTCGTCGGTGCGGTCGGGTGGCGTTAGGTATCCGGTGGCCAGCACGCCCTCCATCACCTCCGGCTGTACGTATGTGAACATCACCGGGTCGGTGTTGACGTAGCTCAGGACGATCTGGGGCTTCCAGCCCATGCGGTTGGCTCCACTGATGAGATGGGCCGAGAAACCGGGCAGGGAATAGGCCACCACCACCTCAGCCCCGGCCTCCCGCAGGTTGATGACCTGGGAGCGGATGTCGGTGTCGGTGGACTCATAGCTCTGCTGAGAGACTAGTTCGTTCTTCTGGGAGTCCAGGCCAGCCTTTACCCCCACCAGACCGTCCTTGCCGAAGTCATCGTTCTGGTACAACACGCCCACTTTCAGGCCGGGGAGGTGGGCGGAGATGTACTTGCCGACGATGGTGCCTTCGCTGGTGTAGTCGGTGATGAAGCCGATGGTGTAGGGGAAGCGCTTGGGGTCGGCGCCCCACTTGCGCGCCCCTGAGGAGACGAACAGGTCCGGCACCCTGTTCTGGTTGAGGTATTCGTAGACGGCGGAGTGGGGTGCCGTGCCCAGCCCACCCACGATGGCCAGCACCTTGTCTTGCTCTACTAGTTTCTTCGTAACGTCCAACGTACGGGCCGGGTCGTAGATGTCGTCCTCCACTCTGAGGACGATCTTCCGTCCGCAGACGCCCCCCTGCGAGTTGACGTAGTCGAAGTACGCTCTCTGGGCGGAGGCTATGGGCTCGTACACGGCGGCATAGCTGCCACTGAGGGGGGTGTGCTGCCCCAAGACGATCTCCGAGTCAGTGACTCCCGGCACTTCCGTCTCATTGCCCCCACAGGCTGCCGCCAGGACCGATAGGGCCGCCGTCAGGCTCAACAAGAGTACAACCAGTTTGAAGAATGGTTTTCCACCCCCACCTGAAGGCGAGGACATCGATGCCGCCCCGTAAACGGGGCGGTGCCGCCGGAATCCTGAAATAGCTTCTAGTCGCCACCGGTCGGCTTTGCTCACGGCTCACCAGTACTCGGGTGGCAGGAGTCTCGGGTTTGTGATCATACCCCGGCGCGCTACGAGGAGCTACTCCCTAATTCTCTTCATCGGGGGGGTGGGAGGTGGGCACATCCTTGGGCGGCGTTGCCCCAGCACCGCTGCCACCGGTCGGGGCAGCGCGGGCAGTTCCGAAGCGGAGGCCGATCTGGCGCGAGAAGTCGGCCAGGCTCTGCCGTACCAGGGGCGGCTGTAGTCGCGTCAAGCGGCGGATGAAACCGGCGAAGCCGTAGGGCATGAAGATCATCACCAGGATAAGGGAGGCGCCATAGATGAGGCCGGGGGCCTGAGCAGCAACAGGGAGATGAAATACATCCCGCAGGAGGGTGTTGATCTCCGGCACCAGGACGAAGGCAGCGGCGCCCAGGATGGAGCCCAGGATGGAGGCCAGGCCGCCCACCACGATGGTGGTGAGGTAGTTGATCGACTGCATAACGCCGAAGCTCTGCGGGCTCACAAAGCCGATGACCTGGATGTAGAGGGCGCCGCAGACTCCGGCGTAGAAGGCGCTGATGGCAAAGGCCATGGTCTTGAAGCGCGGCACGCTGATGCCCATGGCCTGGGAGGCGATCTCGCTGTCGCGGATGGCCACGAAGGCCCGTCCCACCCGGCTGCGCACGATGTTCCAGGCGATGACAGTCATGACGATGGCTATCCCCAAGGCTAGGAAGTATATCCATTGCGTTGAGTTCAAGACACCATCGAGAATGGCCGGCGGCGGCGGTGACTGGACGTTGATCCCTTGACTCCCGTGAGTGAGGCCTTCGTATTTTTGGAGGATCTGGGGGGTGGACATGGCCAGGGCCAGGGTGGCGATGGCCAGGTAGGGGCCAGTAAGGCGTAGGGCCGGCAGGCCCACAGCGAAGCCGATGACGCCTGTGATGAGCCCGCCCACGGGGATGGTTGCCCAGAAAGGCCAGTTGTGGTCGAACATGAGGATGGCGGCGGTGTAGGCCCCCACGGCCACGAAGGCGCCGTGGCCCAGGGATATCTGGCCGTTATAGCCCGTGAGCAGGTTCAGGCCCAGGGCAACGATGGCCCACATGGCGATGGTTGTGGTCTGGAAGATACGGTAGCTGCCGAACTGTAAAGGCACCCAGCCGGGGAAGACGTTGCTGAAAGGAATCCAGTAGAAGAGGAAGAACGCCAGGAGGGCGAAGGCTAGCAACTTTCGTGGGGCGAGAACGGCCCGCAGCATCACACTCGCCTCAGGACACGCCTGCCGAACAGTCCGGTCGGCCTGATCAGGAGGACGAGCACGATGACGACCAGGGCGGCCGTCAGCTTCATCTCCGGCCCGAACCAGTCGACGCCGAGATACTCCTCCGTCGTGTAGGTTCCCACCAGGTTCTCCACAACGCCCAGGATAAGGCCTCCCACCACCGCTCCCGGCGCGCTGTCCATGCCCCCCAGCACGGCGGCGGCGAAAGCGTAGAGCAGGACGCCCATCATCATTGGCGGCTGGAGGAGGACCATGGGGGCGATTAGCATCCCACCCACCGCGCCCACGGCGGCCGAGAGCGCCCAACCAAGGGTCAGCATGTTGCCCACGCGGATGCCCATGAGGCGAGCGGCCACCGGGTTCTGGGCTGTGCCGCGCATTGCCAGCCCGATAGGGGTGTACCGGAAGAAGGCGTAGAGGGCGAGCATAATCGCCACAGCCACCACCATGATGGTCAGGTCCTGGTAGCTAATGACGGTGGGCCCGATGTCCAGGGGGGCGGCGCCGAAGAAGGTGATCCCGCTGACGTGGATCTCAGGGGGTACCGGGAAGGCTTTAGGTATGCCGCCCCATCTCCAGCCGGCCAGGTTGTCGAAGATGGCGAACAGCCCCAGGGTGACGATGACGATGGTCAGGACCGGTCTCCCCTCTACCGGACGGATGACCACCCGCTCGATGAGGGCGCCCAGGATCGCCGCCGCGACCAGGGTCAAGACAAACATGATCCAGAAGTGCAGGGGGTGGATGTGGAAGCCCAGGAAGGCGCCGTTGAAAAGCATCCAGGCGAAGAACGTTGTGAACATCGCAAACTGGCCCTGGGCGAAGTTGATGACGTCGGTAGAGCGATAGATGAGCACGATAGCGAGAGCTACCAGACCGTAGACGGAGCCCGTGGCCAGGCCCGTCAAGACCTGTTGCCAGAATAGTTCCACAGTCGCCTCCTGTGATCCTCAGTAGCCCAGGTAGCTCCGCCGGACCGCCTCGCTCTTCTTGAGGTTCTCGGTGGTGTCGCCCAGGGCGACGCGGCCCGTCTCCAGCACGTAGCCGTGCTGGGCGATGTCCAGGGCCAGGGTGGCGTTCTGCTCCACCAAAAGGATGGTCACCTTCTGCTCTTTATTGATGACCCGGATGATCTGGAAGATCTCGCGGGTGATCAGGGGCGCCAGGCCCAGGGAGGGCTCGTCGAGGAGGAGGAGGCGAGGACCAGCCATCAGGGCGCGTCCGACGGCCAGCATCTGCTGCTCGCCACCGCTGAGGGTGCCCGCTATCTGCTTCTGCCGCTGAGCCAAGATGGGGAAGTGCTCGAAGACCTGCCCGAGATCCTTCTTGATACCGTCGCGGTCGCGGCGGATGTAGGCTCCCAGGCGCAGGTTTTCCATGACCGTTAGTTCGGCGAAGAGCTGACGTCCCTCGGGCACTTGGATGATGCCGAGCGAGACGATCTGCTCCGGAGAGAGGCGGTCGATGCGGCGCCCCTCGAACTCGATGCTGCCGCCGCTGGGCCGCAGGAGGCCGGAGATGGTCCGCAGGGTGGTGGTCTTGCCGGCACCATTGGGCCCCAGCAGGGTCACGATGCTCCCTGCGGACACCTCAATGGTGACGCCGTGCAGGGCCAGGATGGGCCCGTAGGCAGCGGTGACCTCGCGAACCTGCAACACCGGCGCTACTCTCCCAGATAGGCCTCGATAACGGCCGGGTTCTTTTGCACCTCAGCCGGTGTGCCATCGGCGATCTTGCGGCCGAAGTCCAGCACGCAGACCTGGTCGGATATGGACATGATGAGTTCCATATGATGCTCCACCGCCAGGACGGTAAGCTTGAATTCGTCGCGGAGGCGTTTGATCATCTCGCCGAGCTGGTCCATCTCCAGATGGGCGAGGCCGCCGGCCGGCTCGTCCAGGAGGATGAGGCGGGGGTTGGAGACCAGGGCCCGCGCCAGCTCGACCCGCTTCTGAATGCCAAAGGGGAGGCCGCCGGCCGGCACATCCTTCACCTGGCCCAGGTCGAGGAAGTCTATCATCTCCTCCGCTACGGCGCGAGCCGACTTCTCCTCCCCGCGCACCGGCGGAAGCTGAAGGGCACAGTTGATGACGCCGCAGGTCATGCGGTGGTGCTGGCCCACCAGCAGGTTGTCGAGGACGGTCATCGTCTTGAATAGCTCCACATTCTGGAAGGTGCGAGCGATGCCTACGTTGACGATATCGTGGGGGCGCATCTTCAGCAGGTCATGGCCATCGAACACCATGGAGCCATGGTCGGGGTCGTAGAGACGGCTGATGCAGTTGAAGACGGTGGTCTTGCCGGCACCGTTGGGGCCGATGAGACCCGTGATCTCGCCCGGCCGCACTTCGAAGGAGACGCGGTCCAGGGCGACGATCCCGCCAAAGGATTTGCTCAGGTCGCTTATCTGTAGCCCAGCCATGACCTTAGAGATGAGCTGCTGTCAGCATGACTTGCAAGACGCCTAACCTTGGCATCGAATATATTACTGGTTTTCTCTCTAAGCGCAAGTGGTATCGGCGACAACTGACATAAATTCGTTCGGGAAATGAGCTTCCAGATGGGCCAGCGGCCAAAGTGGTTTGACGCAGCTAGATAGGAATATTAAAATGCTACCACTTGGGGCGGCGAGCCAATTGCCCATTATTCGGGGCAAGCATCCGCCGCTTTTGTGTCGCCCCGACATGAGCCAGAGGCTGATCCGCCTCCGGCGGAAGTGCGGGTGGAGTCGATAAGGATGACGAGCCAAGCCAGAAAGAGCGGCCGCAGCTCTTGGGGCGAGATGGCCAAGGCCTACGACCCGAAGCAGGTGGAGGGGCCCCTCTATCGCCTGTGGCTGGAGGGAGGCTACTTCACCCCCCAGATCGATCCCGCCAAGGAGCCGTTCACGATCATCATGCCGCCCCCCAACGTCACCGGCGAGCTGCATCTGGGCCACGCCCTCACCGCCACCATCGAGGACCTGCTCGTCCGCTGGCACCGCATGAGGGGCGACCCTACCTTGTGGCTGCCGGGCGTCGATCACGCCGGCATCGCCACCCAGAACGTGGTGGAGAAGGAGCTTGTCAAGGAGGGCCTCAGCCGCCACGACCTGGGGCGGGATGGCTTTGTGGAGCGCGTCTGGGAGTGGGTGAGGAAGTATCGCCACATCATCAGCCGCCAGCACGAGTGGCTGGGCGCCTCCTGCGACTGGACTCGCGAGCGGTTCACCATGGACGAGGGACCGCAGCGGGCGGTGCGCACCACCTTTGTCAACCTTTACCGCGACGGCCTCATCTACCGCGGCGAGCGGATCGTCAACTGGTGCCCCCGCTGTCAGACGGCCCTCTCTGACCTGGAGGTGGAGCACAAGGAGCACGCCGACCACCTGTGGTACGTCCGCTACCCTTTGCTGGACGAGGGGGGCGAGCCCAGCGACGAGTGCATCACCATCGCGACCACCCGGCCAGAGACCATCGTGGCCGACGTGGCGGTGGCAGTGAACCCCGACGACCCCCGTCATCGGGACACCATCGGCCGCCTGGCCCTGCTTCCGATTATGGAGCGGCGCATACCGGTGGTAGGCGATGCGGCGGTCGATCCCGCCTTCGGCACCGGCGCTCTGAAGATAACGCCCGGCCACGATCAGGTGGACTTCGAGGTGGGCGAGCGCTACGGCCTGCGGACCATCGTGGCGGTGGGACCCGATGGCAGGATGAACGAGGAGGCAGGCCCCTACGCTGGCCAGGATCGCTTCGAGTGCCGCCAGGCCATCGTGCGCGACCTGGAGGCGAGGGGCCTGATGGAGAAGATCGAGCCCTACGGTCATTCCATCGGCCACTGCGAGCGCTGCGACACTGTAGTCGAGCCGATCGTCAGCCAGCAGTGGTTCGTGCGCACGAAGCCGCTGGCCGAGCCGGCCATGCAGGCGGTGAAGGACGGCCAGATCAAGATCCTGCCGCGACGGTTCACGCGGGTGTACCTGCACTGGATGGAGAACATCCGCGACTGGTGCATCTCGCGCCAGCTCTGGTGGGGCCATCGCATCCCGGTCTGGTACTGCGACGATTGCCATCAGGTGACGGTTCCCCGCCAGGTCGGGGGGGCTCCTTCGGCAGGCTCAGGGCAGGCTCTGGAGGACCCCAGCCAGTGCGAGCACTGCGGCTCGGCCCGCATCTGGCAGGATCCGGACGTGCTGGACACCTGGTTCTCCTCGGCCCTCTGGCCGCACTCCACCCTGGGCTGGCCGGACGACAGCCAGGACCTGCGCTACTTCTATCCAACTACTGTCTTGGAGACGGCCTACGACATCCTGTTCTTCTGGGTGGCCCGCATGATCATGATGGGGCTGTACAACCTGAGGGACAGGCCTCGGATAGAGGATCGTGTTCCCTTTCAGTACGTCTACCTGCACGGCCTGATCCGCGACCCCTACGGTCACAAGATGACCAAGAGCCTGGGCAACGTGGTCGACCCCCTAGCGCTGGCGGAGAGGTTCGGCACCGACGCCCTCCGCTTTGTGCTGGCCACCGGCGGCGCCCCCGGCAACGACATGCGCATCACCGACGAGAGGCTGGAGGGCGGGCGCAACTTCGCTAACAAGGTCTGGAACGCTGCCCGCTTCGTCATCACCAGTCTGGAACAGGGGACAGGGGACAAGGAACAGATGCCCCTCCCCGACCCCGGACGACGGGGCGAGATGGCCCTGGAGGATCGCTGGATCATGTCGCGGCTGCACAGGGTGATCGGCGATGTGGAGAAGCTGCTGACCGGCTTCCAGGTGGGCGAGGCCGGCCGCCAGGTGCACGACTTCTTCTGGGGCGAGTTCTGCGACTGGTACATCGAGATGGCCAAGGTGCGCC
>CAYGYF010000046.1:0-11102 GCA_964354065.1 uncultured Dehalococcoidia bacterium
TTTATCTTCCTCAAAAAGTTTTTTTCTTAACTTTTCCTCTTCATTAAAGGCTTTTAATTTTATTCTAAACTCTCCCTCCTTAAACTGTTTCTCGGTGATTAAACCATCATCCTTTCTTTTATTTAAAACAGCAAGTTCCTGATCAGTACCAGCCTGTAAATCGTCAATCCTTTCTTGGATTTTTGCTTTATTGTTACTAGCAATATCGTTTAAAAGTGAAGAAGCAAGTTGTAATGTTGCTTCAGCATATGCAGCAAATTTTTCTGTATCATTTTTAAATACCTCATCTTTAAGTTCACTAAAAGCGGTGAATGCATCACCAGCTGTTGTAAGTAATGATAGAGCGTTGGAATTTAAATTTTCATTTTGAGATCTAAGGATATTTGATAAATCTTGGACGTATTTTTGAGTTGCTTCTCGTCCTTCAATTCGTTTACGTCTTGCCTCATTATCAACATTAGCTTGTGCGTCAGCAACATCCTCAATCTCTTTAGTTAAAAGTGCATTTAATTCGGCCGCTTGTTTTTCCTCTTCAGCTAGAATCTTAGCGTTTTTTTCTTTTAAGATTTTAAACTCTTCATCAGCTCTTTTTTGGTCAGCATCGTTTTCAGCTTTAAATTCTTTCTCAATTTGTTTTAATGTATCTTCTTTTTCTTTTTCAGCCTTTTTCTTAGCCTCATCTCTTGTTTTTTGTGATTCTTCTGCTGCTTTTTTATTTATCTCTTTTATCCCAGCAGTTCTAATTTTTTCTATCTTATCTAAATCCTCTTGAACTTTTTTACCTATTTTAAAATAATCAGTTTTTGCTATTTCTTCAAAACGAAATTTTTCTTGAGCAGTTAAATTTTCGATTCCTATACTAGCTAATTTTTGATATTCAGTATATAGTTGAAGACTTGTGGTAGCATTATCGATAGATAATAATTCCCTTTTCTTTGCGTTTATTTCTTGGTCAAGTAATATCTTTTCTCTTTCAGCTCCAGTTTTACCTAATACAGCGATTTCTTTATCAAGTGAGAAAGTTAAATCATCTACTGACTTTGTTGTTTCATCTATTGATTCTTTATATGCTTTTTGACTTTCTGTATCTTCAAGTACAGATTCATCAACTAACCCTAATGCAGCTAATAACTCTAAAAAAGTTGTTTTAACGGATTCAATGATATCACCAACTGTATTGAAAAGATCACCTAAAGCACCACCACTTTCTTTAATCTTATCGAAGTTCTGAACGATAACACCAATTGCGATAGCTAAAGCACCAATACCTGTTGCTGCTATTGCTGCACCTAGACCACGGAATGCTATGGTTGCGGTATTAACACCTGGACCAATTCCTAAAATACCTTTAACTAAAACACCAGATGAGGCACCTAAATCTTTTAAAGATTGTTTTGCTCCACCAAAGTCTAAAGTCCTTAATTGTGTACTTAAAGTACCAAATGAATTTTTAACGTTTTCAACAGGTGAATTTGATAGATTTCTTAAACTATCGTTAACAGCATTTAATCTATCTTTTAACTCACCTGCTTTTTGAGCAGCTTTTGTAAATTCCTCAGTACCTTCACCATATTCTAATTGAATATTTTTTAAATCCTTTAATTCTTGTTTTATACTTTTTAAAGAATTCGCTGAGTCACCGGTTTTTAACTCAATATCTACAACTATTTTTTTTTCAGCCATTTTTTATTTATAATTATTAAAAAAAAAGATTATGGTTTATAAACTTGGGTGTAATTAAATGTTGCGTTAAGAGTGGTGTTACCAGTAACATTGGAAAGATATCTACCCCTAAATGTTGTACCTGATATACCTGTTATAAATGTAATGCTGGCACCACTCATATCACCACATACTGAATTAATAGTTTGTGAATTTCCTGATGGACAAAAAGTTATTACACCACTTTCTATTTTTAATGTTACCGAACCATCAAAAGATGCTAAAGCACCAGTATCGGATATAGCAACACCTTTAACATCAAATCTATATGCACTATTATCGATTAATAATACATCTACAGTGCCATCACCGAAATACATTCCAACACTACCACTAGTTGTTGAATTACCATACATAGTAAATATACCGTGTTGACCGTAGTTAGTACCACCATTTGAACTACTTCTTGCGAATTCACCGTAATTTAATGTGTAACTTTGATAACCACCAGCGTGAGAATAATTACCATCAGCTACTGACCTACCACCTTCTGAGTGAGAAGCCTCACCGTTAGATTGTGTAGATCTTCCTTCTGCGTGAGAATAAAAACCACTACTTTGTGAAGCATTACCTTCTGCGTGAGAATTATCACCAATAGCATTTGTACTACTACCCTCAGCGTGGGAAGCAGTGCCTGTAGCAATTGTACTTTCACCTTCTGCGTGAGAATAATCACCTTGAGCTTCTGTAGTATTACCTTCTACGTGTGAAGCAATACCTGTAGCAACAGTTCCTGTACCCTCTGAGTGTGAATAATCACCATCAGCACTTGTAGAATCACCTTCTGCGTGAGAACGTAAACCATTAGCTATTGACCTATAACCTTCAGCGTGTGAAGCGTCACCATTAGCTTGTGTACTAAGACCTTCAGCGTGAGAAGTATTACCAGATGCTATTGTAAATCGGCCTTCTGCGTGAGAATAATTACCAATAGCTGTTGTTCCACTACCCTCAGCGTGACTTGTAATACCTCTAGCTATTGTATATTCACCTTCAGAGTGTGAATGACTGTTAGCAGCTACTGTAAAAAAACCTTCAGCGTGACTGGTAAATCCGGTAGCTCTTGATGAACGACCTTCAGCGTGACTAAATTGACCACTAGCTACTGTAAAATAATTTTGAGCGTGACTTCCAGCACCACTAGCTATTGATGAATGACCTTCAGCGTGTGAATAATCATTTAAAGCTTGTGTACTAAGACCTTCAGCGTGTGAATAATCAGCAGCTATTGTTCGATTACCTTCAGCGTGACTTGTTATACCATTAGCTTGTGTAAAAAAACCTTCAGCGTGTGAATAAGCACCAGCTGTTGTTCCACTACCCTCAGTGTGTGAATAATCACCAGTAGCTATTGTTGTATGACCTTCCGCGTGAGAATAATCACCTATAGCCTGTGTATTTATTCCTTCCGCGTGTGAATAATCACCTATAGCTTGTGTACCACTACCTAAAGCAGTAGAAAGTAGTCCTGTTGCTGTAGAACCTACGCTTTTGATAGAATCGTGAATAGTTATTGGTGAACAACCATAAATATTGGATACGTATAAGTTTGAAATACAAGAAGCAGATGTGTTTCCTGTAAATTGTTGAATTATTGTTGTTGAGGTTCCACCTGTTCCAAAATTAAATTCGTTAATATTGTTACCAATCCTGATGTATGCTTTATTTCTAAACTCATCAACGCCTATTTCACTTAATGCTAAATCATAGATGGTCCAACCGCCTAAAGTAAAATCTTCGGAAGTTGGTACCGTAAATGTCATACCAGTGAAGGATGTTGTTGCTGATAAAGCAACCGTGTGATGTGATATTCTTGAAAATTGTGATATTATTGCCATATTTTTTTATTTTATTTTTATGCTCCATATAATTTTAACGACCAATCTAAATTTGTTGCTGCCTCACCTGTAACTGTAACTTTTAAAGTATCTGGTATACCAGGTACTATAACAAAATCTGCTGTAGCGGTAGTTAAATTTAAATATTTTTCTATTTTATTAGTTACACCTAATTCTATACCATCACCAGTTACGGTATTAGTTGTGAATGACCCAGTTATTTCTCCACTATAAAATTTATCAGTTGAAGCACCAGTACCTTTACAACTAATATATGCTTTAAATATTTTTGGTATGGGGGAAAAAAAATTATAAATACTAAGAATATCAGTTTGTACTGCATTTGTTGTTGATACAGAAGGTAGAGTTCTAAAATTAAAAGTATTAACATTAATACTACCTGTACTTAAAAGTGTTATAGCATTACTAAAAAATTGTATGTAGGTATCATTTGTATTATCATAAGTTATCATAATACTATTACTATTGAAATCAGTATCAATTATACCCCTACTTTGACCTCTAATTACGTCACCATTAGTTACCTCAATATCCTTACCACCAGTGGTATTAGCAACAGTTAAAACTTGATTTAAGTTTTGATTTGCTGTTGATGTAGTACCAGTACCTAAATTTATTTCTTTAATATTAGAGCCAATCCTAATGTATGCTTTATCTCTAAATTCATCGACACCTATTTCACTCAAGGCTAAATCATATATTGACCAGGTATCATCGATTAATTCCGAACCTGGAACCGTAAATGTGGAGCCGGTAAATAATGTCGTTGCCGATAAAGCAACGGTGTGATGTGATATTCTTGAAAATTGTGTTGTAAAATCTGACATTTCTATTAATTATTTAAATATAAATATATGCTTTAAAGAATCGTGTTACGACCCGCACTAACTTGTTGTTCCAAACTAAATGAGTAGTAGCTTCTTATTAAGTTTCTACCTCCGTTTAAATTGGTAATGGGTTTTGCTGAACCGAATTGACTAAGTACTATATTTCGACCTGCATCGATTTTATTTGCGAATTGTACAAAGGTACCAGCAGCAACTACTAAATTATCACCTCTAACGGTTATATCATCTCTACCTAAAATAGCGTTACTATTACCCTGAACTATATTGTTGTCACCAAGTACTAAATTTTTATTACCACCGATATTATTATTATTACCGATAACCATATCATTTCTACTATTAGCTTGAACAATGTTTCCAGAACCTAAGACATCAATCCATACTGCTGAATTACCAAATGTATTAACATCGTATTTACTATCATTTATAAATTTAGTTACACTGCCATCATATTTAATACCTGGTCTAGGTCTAACTAATACCCAATCTTTAAAAGATATTTTTGATGGTGAGAATTTAATACCCTCATCCACTAAAATAAGTTCGACGGTTGTTAAACCTTCACTTGAATTACCATTATAATCGGATATTTTATTTAAATACCAATATGCGTCGTTAATAAAAATCTGATCTCTAAAATCTAAATTTAAAATATCATATTCATTTATCCTAAATTTAGCGGTCATTAATTTACCTGCTTCTATTTGGGATATAAATCTTTTGTAGTAACGGTTATAAAGGTTATTATCTGTTAAGTTTTGGAAGTCACTATATACATAAGCATCCCATAAACCAAAATTAATATCAATACTTGGTGTAATGGGGTTGTCTAGATGCCCCATATAAGGGTATTTAGTGTATGCAAAAACATCACCAACACTATCGATAAATTTCCAATAACCACCAGCTTCGGTATCAATCCAACCACCATCGTATAAAATACGTATATTATTTTTTGGTGCTACCGACATTAATACAGGTACAATTTGACCTGATTGGTTTTTAGTCAATGGTGTTGGACTAAACATTGGTTGAATAAGTTTAGTATTTTTTACAAACTCATTACTAAAGGTATATTCAAGTTGACCGAATATTTCATTTGTTTGTTGAGTATATTTTTTATTAATCTCATCAGTATCTGGTTTATAAGTAAATAAAATCTTTTTGTCTTGTAAATCAGGTAAGAATTTAATATCAACTTCATTGTCAATAGCAAGTTTATTAGTCCAGTCCAGTTGTTTACCACCAGCATAAAACTCATCCCTTGTATTGATGATTAAACTTTTGTCGTTATTTTTATCAGCACTGATGTATAAGTTATACATTTTAACAATGCTACTTATAAAATCTTTTTGTTTTATTTTTTTTGGAATAAATTTTTTAAGTTCAACTTCAGCGTCAACAACTAAAGTACCTGAAGGTGTAAGTTGGAAATAATTAAAAGATTGTGCGTTAAGTGCGGTTGGGTTTAAACCAACCTCAACTCTAATATGTGGAAAGTTTGCGTCACCTTGTAGAATTGTGTCATTTGTTGTAGCATCTTGAATATTACCTATAATATCGACTATTGAACTTATCCAATTTGTAATATTAAACCCTGGTGATATATTATTAAAAACTGTTGAGAATTGTGGTGAAGTACCTGTAAAAAGATCTACTGTTGTACCGGCAGGAATAGTTATACCAAAATCAGTACCTGGTGGAAAGTTTCCAGATAAATCTGTTGTAACTGTTGTTTCAAAAAAATAATTATTTAAACTTTGATAAAGAAAAGTTTGGTTTTGTGTTGGTGTAATATAAGGATTAAAACTACCAAAAAAATGATCTAATCTAAAATCTAAATTTCTTTTAACATTAAATATTGCTGGTTGATTAAAAGCTAATGATTGTATATTAGTAAATTTATTAGCAAAAAAAGTATCTATAGGAAAATATAAACTAACTTTATATCTATACCTGGTTTTAAATTCTACACTATTTAAAGGGCTACTTGCTGTATAATAACCAGCTGATGAACCTGTTATTTTATAATTATCCGCAGAACCATCAAAATAATTATTAGTGGAATCATTGTTAAATAATATAAAATTTTGTGGGACACCATTAACATAATCAATAACCTGAGTTGCGTTAAATCCTGCTTTAAAATAAACTTCACCTTTTTCAAATATCGGTATTTCACCATTATAAGGGATAACAAGTTTATCAAAAAAGTTATCGGTTAAACCACTCCACTGATATGTATAACCTGCCTCTAAAAATATTCTATCCCAATATGCTTTCGCATATATTGCTGGTTGAAAATCTGAAATAAAGTAATAAGCATCAGGATTACCGTTTAATGTTAAAAAATATTTATAAACGTCATCAGAGGTATTTCCTGATGTTGCGAGTATTGACGCTAAATTATAAGGGTGATTAAAATTATCCCAATTACTTAAATCTTCTAAAAACTTTTCATTCAACGAACTATAAAAATCACCAGTGTTATCTTTAACTGCGACTTGATAAGTTACAATCTCATCGATGTTGTCTTGTGCGTGATTTCTTTTTTTAACGTTTAAAAGTTGTAAATTACCTTCAAAAACTGGCACCCCATTTTGTAGAATAATAACGCGTTCACGAATATTCGGGTCGAATGTGGTATCAGTAATGTTAACGTCAAAAAGGTTTGAGAATAAATTATTATTATTCGCAGTGCCAGGTAGTTCTATTGTTTTAGAAAAACCACCTTGTCTTTTTGAGATGTCTTGGATTTCAGCAACGCTAAAATTTAATGGTACTGGAACGTCTTGACTGATATCTAAATATCCTTTGGTTCCTAATTGTATTTGTGTTGTAAAAGCCATATTTTAAAAATTTTGTACGCGGTCGTTATTAGCCATCTCAATCGATATCTGGATCTGAATATTCTTTTTATTCTTTTTTGAGACTACTTTATAACTATTTGTTTTAATGATAACTGGCCATAATTTACCGTTTTCTTTTATGTAAACAACTGGGCTAGTGTATAACTCTTTAAGATATTCACTTTCTTCTTCAGTAATCCAGTTAGATATTAAGTCGATTTGTTTAACAGTTTGCGTGTTTAAAGTATTACGACCTCTTTCGGTTGATTCATAACCCCATTTATTTGTACTACCAATCCTATCACCTAAAAGCGTTTGATATTCACTTCTACTTATGTTGATGGTAACTGATTTTTGTAACTCAAAGTTTGCTGGTATTAAAGAACCTAATCTATCGATAAAAACTAATTCAACGTTGCCGTAACGAGTTGTGTTCCAATCAATTAAAAAGTCCTTCCTTTCACTTGTAAAATTTAAACCAGTAGAGTCCAACCATTGAATATTAAAATAATCGGTTCTTTGAGATAAACAACCAGAGGTGAAGGCTGACATTGTTGAAAATGGTATATTAATTACAACTTGATTTGATGCTGGTGAATCTTCAATATAAATTTCAGTACCAGTGTTATCTTCAAAAACTAATTGGTCTAAAAAATTAGTAAACCAAGGATTGGTAGAACCACTTGTTGAATCAATTACCGTAGTTCTTATACCACCATTTGCTGAAGCTACTGAATCGAAACACCAGCAAAAATTCTTAATTATCGGAAAAGTAGAAGTATCATTACTCCAAGTAAATGCACCCTGTTGATTTAAAGTTTGTGCACTAACATCAAGTAATCCAGGACCAACTGCGAATATCTGAACACCTGGTGTTCCACTTAAAAAGTTTTGAAACACATATTGACCGTATTTAGTATTTAAAAAACAATAAGTTGTGTTTGCATAATTATTGGTATATAAATTTAACCACATTGAATTTGTTGGCTTTAATCTATAGTTTTGTGGTACGTTGGTTAAGAATTGACCAGTGGTACCTGATGACATTAAAAAGGTGTTTGAGGTGTAATCCAAAAATTCTTGATGAGGTATAGCACCATTGAAAGCGGTATAACCTGTTTGTCTTGCTAAATCTAATCTCTCAACTTTTCTTTTATCGTTGAAATAAATGGTTCCTGGGTTGACTGGTGTTACGGTAGTGAATGGATAATCAACAACTACGGTTCCTGTATATGCTGTTAATACCAAAAAGATACCATTATAATTTGGTTCAGTAAAACCTGGGTCTTGGTCAACCAAAATATAATCACCAGCAACATATGCAGGTACAGCACCAGCAAAATTAACGAATTGTAAGTTACCTGTGAATGGTCCACTTAAAACTGCTTGGTTATCATTGAAATTCCAAAAATAAGTATACTCCTCACCGAAGCTAACGTTGTAACGAATATAATCTGGTTTTGCGTCTGCAATAGTATATAAGTTTTGGTTGATGTAATAACTAACCTGATTTGATAAAAGTTGATTTATATCAGCAATACCATAACCGTCTATTGGTCGTGGGAATAATTTATACCTGCCAATTCTATTGCTTAATGTATCTCCAGAATAAACGTCAACAATATATTTATAACCTTCAAACGTATAGTTAGTTGTATTTAAAGTATAAAAATAAATAGGGTTATATGCTGGTGAGAATTTATCGGGTAATACTGGTAATGTGTATGCCATAATTTAGTTTGTTATTTCATTAATTATATATTTTTCGTAAACTACTGCTACTTCGTTTAAAAAATCATTGTATTGTGGTGATGCTAAAACGTTTTCTGTAATACCGAATCTTTCATCCACAAAAATAAAGTAATCGGTGCTTTCTACTCTAAAGGTAAAACCTGTTGGTGTGTAGATTACGACCGCTCTGGTGGTACGTAACATTAGTCCCGTATCGATGAGGTTTTGACGAATTATTTCGTTCTGAAACATTTCCGTCATCATATCTGATAAACGACTTAGGTCATTACGTAATTCTGATTCGAAATTAGTTGCCATTTAGTTTATATATAAGTGATAAGTATTGTAAGTAACCCACCAGCAATACTTGATATAATATCCAAGAAGTTAAACCTATTACCGTCATATACTTCTTTACAGGCAGCTATTATAAAACAAAGATATATCGATAATATTGGCTCTTGTGTTAACCAAAAAATTAATGCGGTTATAGCACTACCATAAATAAAGTGGTTTGCTTTATCTTCTTTAATAAGTAAAAATTCAAATAGTTTTTTCATTTTAGTTTTCATCGATTTCCTTTAATTTATTTTGTGCCCATTCAATACCTTCATCACCACCCCAAGCATCCCACATAAGTTTACCACAACCTTCGCCATAAGGTGTGTTTTTGTTTTGCCTCTGACGCTCAAATGACGCCATCCTAGCAATGGTATCTCTTGATATGTTTTCTCTATTGGCAAGTTGATTGGCACGTATCTTACCTACAGGTGTACCACAATCACCCCATCCGTTTTCTTCAACCCATTTAAGTGCTCTTTTAGCGTTGTCTGTTGCTGCTTGAGGGTAATCATTATATGATACTAATTTAACCTCATCGAATTCTAAACTTATTGCCCCAACTTTTTGGAATGGTACATTAGCTCTAACAAGATATTTATAAACTGCTGCACCTACTGATGGTGTTTTACCAACATACCAAGAACCATATTGATTGGAACCTTCGGTAATGCAAGATGCTTCACCGTTTCTAATCTCAAAAAATTCTTGTATCGTTATGTTGTCATACCTATAAGTGCTATTGTCATTAAAGGTAATATATAATTCTAGTTTTATTGAATCGTAAGCATATGACTTAACATTTGATGAGGTTACCCTACCCTCAACGATTTCGAACTCAAAACCACTAATGATTTCGGCGATACCTTGTTTACGTGCTTTATTTCTTGCACGTGTTTTACTAGATGGGTTATTTGTTGTGTAGACATAACACTTACCTGAGTTACCCCATTTAAAGCCAGGTTTTTGGTTTGATGAACAGTTTTGTATTGGCATAGTTATAAATTTTCGACAGCTATCTGTAATTCTTCTATTGTATCATATTCAGTATCTTCGAGGTGTACTAACCTTATGCAACCATCTAATTCCAGATGACACATTGTTTCATCGACATAGTCGAATAAATTACTTGTTACGTTATATCCGTTTATTATCATTTTGTTTTTTATTTATCTTATTCTTATTAAATCACAATAATTTCGGTCATTTAAACCACTTACTCCAGTATTTTGTATGGCTACAACTATATACCCAGTTTGTGTCCAATCAATCACCACATTACTTGGATTTGTTGTTATAACACCAGTTGCGTTAGTACCAAAATCAGTTGCGAATGCTGTAGTTACAATAGTTACACTAGTGTTATTTGTAGCATTGACAATAGCAAGATTTCTGGACATATGTAACGTGTTACTACCACCAACAACACTTGGGGCTGTAGCTAATAATGTAGGTGTACCACCAATATCTGGAGTTACATTCCAGTATAACCTAGCTATATAGACGTTGTTAGCTGTTGTTCCAGATACCCTACGACACCTAATTAAAACTTCTGGTACGTCATCTGTTGTGTAACTATTTGCTGATACCAGTAAAGCTTTTGAAAAAGTATTAGTATTCGTATTAGTTACAACAGTACCACTAGATGCGGATGAGAATGTTGGATTTGGTAACGTTCTATTAACCCAAACATCCTGAGTAGAGTCATAACTTAATACCTGATTATTTGTTTCACCACTAATCCTTACATTGTG
>CAYGYF010000047.1:0-4512 GCA_964354065.1 uncultured Dehalococcoidia bacterium
GCCTCTCCCAGGGGTCTTCGCCCAGGAAGCGATGGGGGACATCGAAGGTGGCTCCTCCCCAGACCTCCATGGCCCAGAAGCCACACTTATCCATCTCCTCGGCGACGAATTCCATGTCCTCAGTGCGCATGCGGGTGGCAAACAGGGACTGGTGCCCATCCCGAAGGGTAATATCGGTAATCTTGACCGGGTTTTCTGCTTTTGGTCTCGTCTTTACCTTCTCAGGAGTCAATTCGCTTGCCGGAATCATGTTTGCCCTTCCCTCATTCCCTCTTCCTGCCCATTCTCGGCGACCAAGCTCGCACTCGCATTGTTTCCCGACGCCCAAAGAGCCGCCACCGGCTGCCTGGCGCGGGAGGTCTGGGCCGGGGAACCGCGGCCAAACGAGCCCTCTCTTCTTCCTCCAGATAGGCGGTCACGGCAGCCATGACAGCCACCATAACGCCTCGCTTATCTTCCATAGGCCGCCGCCGGGCAACCGCTGTTGCCCAAGAATGTGCCACCCTTCTTGGGTGGTTGAGCATCCCGCTTGACGCTAAGCATGTGCGGAGGTGAACAACCCTGGGTCGTCTGCGGTTCCTCTATGATTTATAGAGGTATGTTGCCGTGTTTCTTGGGCGGGTTGATGTCGGTCTTGTTCTGGAGCATCTCCAGGGCGCGAATGATCCGGTAGCGCGTCTCGCGGGGATCGATAACGTCATCGATAAAGCCGCGGGAGGCAGTGACGTAGGGGTTGGCAAACTTCTGCCGGTACTCCTCGGTGAGCTGCTTGCGCTTCTTGTCGGGATCCTTGGCCGCCTCGATCTCACGCCGGAAGACGATGCTGACGGCGCCATCGGGCCCCATGACAGCGATCTCGCCGCTGGGCCAGGCATAGTTGATGTCGCCCCGCAGGTGCTTGCTCCCCATCACCAGGTAGGCGCCCCCGTAGGCCTTACGCACGATCACGCTCACCTTAGGCACGGTGGCCTCGGAGTAGGCGTAGATCAGCTTGGCACCGTGGGTGATGATGCCCCCGTGTTCCTGGCCGGTGCCGGGCAGGTAGCCGGGGATGTCAGCCAAGGTGACGATGGGGATGTTGAAGGCATCGCAGAAGCGAACGAAGCGGGCCGCCTTGCGGGAGGAATCGATGTCCAGCACCCCGGCCAGCGCCAGGGGATTGTTGGCCACGATACCCACTGGCCAGCCGTTCATGCGGGCGAAACCCACCACGATGCTCTGGGCCCAGGCCGCGTGCACCTCCAGGAAGTCGCCGTTGTCGACGATGCGCTCGATAACCTCGTGCATGTCGTAGGGGCGCATCGGGTCATCGGGCACCACGGTCATCATGTCGTCGGCCGTCCGCCTGGGGTCGTCCTTCGGCTCCTGGCGAGGCAGGTCGTCCATGTTGTTGGAGGGCAGGAAGGAGAGAAGCCGCCGCACCTCGGCCAGACAGGCGTCATCACCTTCCACGGCGAAGTGGCAAACGCCGCTCCTGGTGGAGTGAGGGGTGGCCCCGCCCAAGTCCTCGTGGCCCACCTCTTCCCCGGTGACGGCGCGGATGACGTCGGGGCCGGTGATGTACATCTGGCTGGTGCCCTGAACCATGAACACGAAGTCGGTGATGGCGGGAGAGTAGACAGCGCCGCCGGCGCAGGGCCCCATGATCACCGAGATCTGAGGGATGACTCCCGATGCCAGGACGTTGCGCAGGAAGATGTCGCCGTAGCCCTTCAGGCTGGCCACCCCTTCCTGGATGCGGGCGCCCCCTGAGTCGTCGATGCCGATGATAGGGGCGCCAGTCTTCATGGCCAGGTCCATCACTTTGACGATCTTCTCGGCCACGGCCTCCGAAAGGGAGCCGCCGATGACGGTGAAGTCCTGGGCAAAGACGAAGACGGGGCGACCATCGAGGGTGCCGTAGCCGGTGACCACGGCATCACCGAGGAAGCGCTGCTTGTCGACGCCGAACTCGGTGCCGCGGTGGAGAACCAGGGCGTCGATCTCTTCGAAGCTGTCTTCGTCTAGGAGGATGCCAAGTCGTTCCCGTGCCGTGAGCTTGCCGCGGGCGTGCTGAGCTTCAATGCGTTCCTGACCGCCGCCCAGGCGGGCCTGCCCCTTTAGCTCGCTCAGCTCGCTGAGCCTATCCTCGGCTGGCATCGGCGGGGGGAATGTGAAATCTTTCTCTAAACCGCAATGCTATCACGTGACCTCCTATCAGACAAGGGAGGCTCCCATGCCGTAGCTGACACATCCTGGGAGCGTCAAGGCGAAGGGGTCGGGGTCGGTATGTTGAGCCTCTGCCCCACCACAAGGCTGGTGGGGTCGGTGATACCGTTGGCCGCCATCAGTTGGTCCGCCGTGATGCCGAACTTCTCGGCGATGAGCTGGGGGTAATCGCCCTCCTGAACGACGTAGGTCCCGCCTGCGGCGGACGGTGTGCTGGTAGAGGTCGCGGCCGCTGTCCGGGCTCTCCCCGGCGTAGCAGTAGCAGCGGCCTCCGAGCTCTGCCCGGGGATGACGAGCTCCTGTCCCACCGATAGGCTGGCGATCTGCTCCACCGTCATGCCGTTGGCCGCGGCCAGCTCCTCCACCGTGATGCTGAAGGCCGAGGCGATGTCTGAGGCGGTATCTCCAGCCTTCACAGTATACGTGCCGCCTCGCGTCCCGACAGGGGCGGCGCCTCCCTCCATGTAGACGACGGGTGGAGGCGTCGCCCAGGGGGTAGTTGTGGGGACGCTGCGCGGGTCGGTGAGGCCGGGAGCACCGCCGGGGCTGGCAGCCTTCTCGCCGCCACAGGCCACCGCCAGGACGATGACGGCCAGAACTAGGGCTGAAAGAACGAGCTTAGCACGGGCCATTTTTCCTTCTCCCACGGGCGTGCTCGGACATGGCCAGGCAGGCATTTCGGGGGCATCTTACAATAACGGCTGGCCGACGGCAAGCCTGTGTACTCGTCCAGTACATGCCGTACACCTAGCCTCCTTTCTAGGGCTAAGAATTGCCAGTAGAATGCTTTGGGTGTTTGGTGGCCGAGAGCCTGGTGGGGACGGTACCGGTTGTGACCCCCAGGCCCTTGACAAATGTAGCGGAGGCCTTTAGGCCTCCATGTATGCTGTGGCGACCTAAAGGTCGCCGCTACATTTGATTGTGGGTTCTTGGTCCTAGGTCCGCCAGCAGCGCAAGCTCCTGCTCATCGCAGCGAGCGTACTGGATCTATCTGAACGAGCCCAGTGCCTGCCTGGGCCGTCAGACAGGGAGTTCGCCCAGAGAGTTTCGGGAAGTCTTTCGCCGCCGCCCTACGGGCTCTGCAATTCCCGCACTGTCAGGATGGCCAGCTCCGTCGCCTCCTTCAAGAGTTGCGGCTCGACGAATTCGGCCCGGTCAGATTCGCTGTGGTAGCGCGGGTCGTCGGAGCGATAAACGAAGACGGCCGGGACGTCGGCGCTCATGAAGCTGACGTAGTCGCTGGTCATGGCGATCGCAGCCTCAGTCGGTACGGTGTCGAGACCTAAGGTTGCGGCCTCCTGATCGATCCGCTCCACCAGGGCTGGCGAGCCGATGAGCTGCCACTCCTCGCCCACGCCGACCATGTCCAGGTTAACCATCCCCTTCAGGCTGGAGCGTCCTTCGGTGCCCAGCGAAGTCACGAAGTGGCGGCTGCCGAACAGGCCGGGCTCCTCGGCGCCGAAGGCCAGGAAGCAGACCCCCTCCTGCTCACCGATGGTGACCAGCACACGGGCCGTCTCCAGGAGAGCGGCTACGCCCGAGGCGTTGTCGTTGGCCCCCGGCACCTCGGCCAGCGAGTCGTAGTGGGCGCCCACAGCGACCTGGCAATCCTCCTCCGCTGCGCGAGCGACGACGTTTTGAGACTGCTCGGCCTGCCGCCCCGCCTCAACGAACAGATGCACGGTCACCGTCCCCTGGTCCAGGAGAGACAGGAGTTGGCGGCCTTGCTCTTGCGAAAGGGCTACTGCCGGGATCATGCTCTCGACCTCAAGGTCGCCGCGGAAGATGCCGGGCTGGTTGTTGGAGATGATGACCGCCGCCGCGCCGGCAGCCGCGGCGTTGGCCACCTTCTCGGAGAAGGGGATTTCGCCCCGTTCGATCAGGGCTACGCCCCCGCCCAACCCCTGGGGTGGGAAGTCCTTGGGTCGGCCGATGCCAGCCGACACCAGCTCCGCCGTGACATCGCCGGCTGCGCTCAGATGAAGGGCGCGAGGGTCGAGGGACAGGGACTCGGGGGCGACCACCTCCAGGGTGGCGGTCTCGGCAAGGTAGAACTCGAAAGTGAACTCCTGGGTCTCGGTCTGGTAGCCGTAGGACGTGAGCTGCTGGGCGATGTACTGGGCCGCCTGCCGCTCGGCATCGCTGCCGGTTGGGCGCGGGCCCACCTCCTCGGCCAGGGCCAGCACGTGGTCATAGGCCTCGTCGCCGCTGATCACGGTGGCCGATCCGGACGCCTGGTGGGTCGCGCTGGGAGAAGGTTGTTCGGTGGACCGCTCGGAGCCCTGGCAGGCCGCCAGGGCGAGG
>CAYGYF010000047.1:4612-11020 GCA_964354065.1 uncultured Dehalococcoidia bacterium
GGGAGAAGGTTGTTCGGTGGACCGCTCGGAGCCCTGGCAGGCCGCCAGGGCGAGGCAGGCCAGCATCAGGGCCCACAGGAAGGGCAGCCGGGCTTGCAGCGGAGGCGCATCCGCCTTTGGCAGGAGGGATGGGTTCGGCCAGGGACAGGGCAAGGCTTTGCGGCGCCTACCGGTGAGAACGCCTTCGCGAGCGCCAGCGGCCCCACCAGGAGCGCAGCCGCAGGCCAACGCCCGACTGGGGATGGATCTCTACCGGCTGGCCTCGCCAGCGCTGCTCCAGCCGGGGGTAGCGTCGGCGCAGCGAGAAGATGAACGCCGCCGCGAACAGGACCAGGCCAGCGACGATCACCGTGCGGGCGATGGATTGGCCGCCGAACTCGAAGAAGTAGGCCGCGAGGATGAGAGCGATGCCCACCAGCATCACCCGCCCCACCGTGATGTGCGGCAGGTGGGAGGTGGCCCACTGCCCGATGCTGCTGGCCCAGCGGGACAGGGTGCGGCGGATGCGGCGCCCGCGGGGCTCCTTAAGAGGGAACTTCTCGAACTTGCCGAGGAGCTCCTCGATCTCCTGCTGTAGCCTGTCCGACATCTCCTTCCCTCTCCACCAAGGCTCAGCCAGACCCTCTCATTTTACAACGGCCCTATCAAGGGAGTCCAGATAGGGAAGAGCAGGTGATCGGTGCACCGTTGATGGGCAGGTTCTTTCACGACCCCAGCCTGTCCGCCTTGCGGACTCCGCCTCTGTCCCTGAGGGCGCCTGCCAGAGGCACCCCTACTGCGCCGGGTCGTCCAGCCGGCAGGTGCCGGCCTCTATCTCGGCGGCTGAGCAGGGGTTCTTCCCCGTCAGAGCAAAGTTGGCCCTGCCGTTGGCGGCGGTCATCTCTCCACTCTTCTCGTCGTAGTAGAGGTCGGCTCGGACGTTGAACGAAGATGGGGGAGTGGTCGAGCGGCGGGAGATCTGCATTTCGATACTGACCAGCCATGTACCGCTACCCAGCCACTCGGCCACCACTCGATAGCCATAGCCGTCGCCAGGGTTAGCGGCGGTGCGAAAGACCAGCTTGGGGATCGTCTCCTCGACGGTGGTGCCGTCTTCCAGGGTCACCCGGCGGACGGCGGTATTTGCCTGCCTCTCCACTTCCTCGCCGGACACGGTAGGTGCTCCGATAATAGGGGTGCCGGGGGTCCGCGCCGGGCTGGTGGCTGTGGACTCGGGAACGGTGGTCGCTGGCTCGGAGGTGGCGGAGGTGTCCGTGTCGTGCGTGACACAGGCGCTGGCCGCCAGAAGACACAGCGACAGGACGCCAAGGCTGAGCAGCAAGAAAGCACGGTTCATGCTTTAGTCCTTAGCACAAAGTTCCGGGCTTGGCAAGCCATTTCCAGCAGGGGAGGGTAGCGTTCCGCGACACCTCAGGGGGCAAAAGAGCTTGCCCTGAGCGAAGCGAAGGGGATACCCTGGACGAAGCAATGACGACCCCTTTCGCCGACATGCGGGGGGCAGCCCAAGATATCGGGGGGTGAGAGGATGAGGATCGGGGCGCACGTTTCCACAGCCGGGGGCCTGGACAAGGGCATCGAGCGGGCGCAGGCGATGGGGGCGCAGGCAATCCAGATCTTCGGGGCCGCCCCCCAGAGCTGGCGGCGGAAGACCTACGCCCAGGCGGAAGCAGACGCCTTTCGGACGAGTGCTGCGGCGGCCGACATCTGGCCGGTGTTCCTCCACGGCGTCTACCTGGTGAACCTGGCCACCAGCATCCCGGAGAACCTCTTCAAGAGCTGCGACGCCCTCATCCACGACATGCGGGTCTGCTCCCAGATCGGAGCTAAGGGGGTCATCTTCCACATCGGCAGCCACCGCGGGGCGGGCTTCTCCCAGGTCTTCGGCCAGATCGTGGAATCGATCCGCCAGGTGCTGGCGCAAACTCCCGACGACACCTGGCTCATTCTGGAGAATAGCGCCGGCATGGGCGACAGCGTCGGCTCTCGCTTCAGCGAGCTGAGCGCCATCATGGGGGAGATGGCCAGCCCGCGGGTCAAGGTGTGCTTCGACACCCAGCACGCCTTCGCCGCCGGCTATGACGTGGCGACGGCGGGAGGGCTGGCGGCGACGCTGGACGAATTCGAGCGCGAGGTGGGGCTGGCCCACCTGGTGACGGTGCACGCCAACGACTCCAAGTGCCCGCTAGGGGGCGGCGTCGACCGCCACGAGAACATCGGCGAGGGGCACATCGGCCGCCAGGGGTTCCAGGTGATCATGGCCCACCCTGCCTTCCGCGACCTGCCCTTCCTGCTGGAGGTGCCGGGCTTCCCCAAGGAGGGCGCCAAGCCCGAGGGGCCGGACAAGGAGAACGTGGACCGCCTGAAGGCGATAGCGGCGGCGGTATGAACCGATGAAAGCTGCTGCGCAACCAAGCGGCAGGTGCTTCAGCCCCGCTTGCAGAAGAACGCGACTTTCACGCCTGTTTCCCCGCTGAGGCCGCCGGAAGCTCCATCTGGTACATAGACTTAAGCATCTCCAGGAGGGCCTGGACGGTGCGGGCCAGCTTGCGGCTTTTGCGGTAGATAAGGGCGATCCGGCGGCTGATCGGCAGCGCGTCGCTGATGGTGACTTCCGCCAGCGTGCCCAGCTTCAGCTCTCGCTCCAGGCAAACCCGCGGCAGCAGGGCGATGCCCAGCCCCTCCTCTACCATGCGCTTGGTGGCCTCCATGCTGTCCAGCTCCATCGCCACGTTGGGCACCACCCCCGCCTGGCGGAAGAAGCCGTGGATGAGGCCGTAGTAGCTGGAGCCGCGGTCGAACAGAATGACCGGCTGCGCTGCCACCTCCTCGATAGTGGCCCAACGGCCGGCGGCGAAGGGATGCTCAGGACTGGATACCAGGATCACCTCGTCAGCGTAGAGGTCAACGGTCTCCACCTGGGGATGAATGAGGGAGCGCACCAGCCCCACCTGCACCTCGTCGGCAAGCAGCATGTTCAGCACCTGCTCCGAGCGGCCGGTGCGCACCACCACCTCCAGGCCGGGGTAGCGGGAGTGGAGGGCGTGCAGGATGCGGGGCAAGACGTAGGTGCTGATGGTGAGGGCAGAGCCGAGGCGCAGGCTGCCGGCGTGCACACTGCGCACCTCCTCCACGCTGTCCTTGCCCTCGCGCAGCATCTGGAGGATGCGCTCGGCGTAGGGGAGGAAGATGGCGCCGGCGTCGGTCAGCCGGACGCCGCGCCCACCCCGCTCGAACAGCCCCTCGCCCAGTTCGCGCTCCAGGGCCTGGATGCGGGCGGTGATGGAGGGCTGGGTGAGTTGAAGCACCTCGGCGGCTCGGCTGAAGCTGCGGCGGGCCGCGACCTGCACGAAGGCCTCAAGCTGCCCGAAGTCCAAACCCCTGCTCCTGAACCCCCCTGCCCTAGCCACGGCTATTGACCCAGTCTATGGCAACAACTCGAAAGACGCCGAACAAATTATACCACCAGGCGGCAAGCAATGGACAAGGGTAATGTGCGTGCGAATCCACAGCGGCCGTGGTTGCGCCTAGGGGGCAGCCATCGCTTATACTAGGGCGGGTTCGTCGCCAAAGGAGAGAAAGAGGTGAAGCGGGGCATCGACATCGCCCGCTTTCTGGGGCAGGCCCCATGAGCACGGCCATCGAGGCGCTAGAGAAGGGGCATCAGTTCCCCCCCACGTCGTTCGTTCTGGACGATGAGGTGGCGACCAGCTACCTGACGGCCGTGGAGGACGAGGCCCTGCCCCGCCTGACGCAGGCTGCCGGCCTGGCCTGGGTGCCGCCGATGGCCGTGGCCGCCCTGGCCCTGCGGTCGCTGATGGAGGAGCTGTCCCTGCCGGCAGGGTCGATCCACACCTCCCAGGAGCTGGATTTCCAGCAGCCGCTGACAGCGGGCGAAGGGCTCACCTGCCGCGCCTGGATAGCCCATCGCTCCCAGCGGGGCGAGTGGTGGCTGCTGGCCGTCGAGCTGGAGGTGCAGGACCAGACAGGGCGGCCGGTGCTGGCCGGTCGAACCACGGTGATGATTCCGCGATGAGGCGCCAATCTTGGGCTGCCGGGGCCGAGCTGCCGTCCCTGGTCAAGACTCTAACTCAGGAGAAGATCGACCGCTATGCCCGGGCCAGCAGTGACTTCAATCCCATTCACGTCGATCCCGCCTTCGCCGCCGGGACGATGTTTGGCGGCACCATCGCCCACGGCATGCTCCTTTTGGCCTACCTGTCGGAGATGCTGACGGCTGCCTTCGGCGAGGGCTGGCTTTCCGGCGGGCGACTGAAGGTCCGCTTCAAGGGGGCGGCCCGGCCAGGGGACGTGCTGACCGTTCGCGGGCGGGTGCAGCGCATCGCGGGCCAGCGAGCGGTGTGCTCAGTGAAGTGCCTGAACCAAAAGGGCGAGGTGCTGATCACAGGCGAGGCGGAGGCATGAGGCGCGTGGTTGTTCCTAGGGCCGGTGAGGAGTAGAAGGATGTCAGAGGAGGCGAGTACCAGACGCTACTGCTTTGGCTGCGGCGACCTCAACCCCCACGGCCTGAAGCTGGAGTTTCGGGTCGAAGGCAAGAGAGCGGTAGCCCACTTCCTGCCCCAGGCCAGCCATCAGGGCTATCCCGGCCTCGTGCACGGCGGCGTGACGGCGGCCGCCCTGGACGAGGCGATGGGCTGGGCGATGTACGTCGCCGGCGTCTGGGCGATGACGGGCAAGATGGAGGTGAAGTTTCGCCAACCGCTGCCCGTGGGGCAAAAGGCGGTGGTCTCGGCGGAGCTGACCCGCAACCGCGGTCGCTGGCTGGAGGTGCGGGGCGAGATACGCAGGGAGGACGGCAAGCTCGTGGCAGAGTCCCAGGGGCTGTTCATGCGGCTGCCCGAGGAGAAGGTGCGAGAGATGGAAGAAATGTACCTGGAGAGGCGATCCTGATCGCAAAGCGGCAGACTAGCTGCGGCCGATGGGCTAGTCCTTCGCCTCGGAGGGCGCTAAACTGGGGACGGTGACGAATCTCGAACAGAGGATCGCTCTAGCAGGCGATCGACACGAAAGCCTGGAGTCTTGGCTCTATACGGCGAACGTGGCGCTGGCCAAGGTAGTGCCGTTGGGCCTGGCCTATGCAGTGTCGCTGCCCATCGCCGACGCTTTCTACTGCACGTGGACCAGCAAGCGACAGGGCGCTTTGCGCAACTATGCGCGCATGCTGGGCTGCTCCCCTGACGACGAGCAAGTCCAGCATCTGGCCCGCAGCTCCTTCCGCAACTTCGGCAAGTACCTTGTCGAGATGCTCCACGTCCAGGGGTGGTCGATGGAGCGGCTGCGGCGGACAGTGACCATCCGCGGCGAGGAGCACTTCGATGAGGCGCTCAAGCACGGTCGAGGGGTCATCTTCGCCAGCGCCCACATGGGCAGCATCGAGGTCGCCAGTGCCCTGGTACTGCTCAAGGGCTTTCACATCACCTCCGTCATGGAGCAGCTACGCCCGAAGATGCTCATGGACTGGATCGTCACCTGTCGAGCCAAGATGGGGGTGTCCCTTCTGCCCACCCAGGGGACCGGCCGCCAGCTCCTGCGAGCGTTGCGGCGGGGTGACATGGTGGCTCTGGTAGTGGACGTGGGCTATCGAGACGGTGCCGGCGTGCCGGTGAACTTCCTGGGCCACCCCACCTACTTCCCCGCCGGCCTGGCCCGCCTGTCTCGCCTGAGCGGCGCCCCGATCATATTCGGCACGGCGGTGCGCTTGCCCCACAATCGCTTCCTCGCCTATGCCAGCCCTCCCATTCTCCCCGACCGGACGAAGGACGCCGAGGAGGACATTCGCAATACGACCCAGCGGGTGGTGGACATCTTCGAGGAGTTCGTCCGGCGCTACCCCGATCAGTGGTACGTCTTTCGCGACATGTGGCCGGGCGACGGGTAGGGACGAAGGGCGGACGAGGTGCTCCTCATCGCCTGGTTGGGCCGCAGCAGGGGAAGAGGCCGCCGCTAGACTCCAGGCCTGCCGGCTGGCCCGGCTCCCCCTTCCTCTTCGCTGGCTCGGTCGCATCAGATGACAACAAAGAACCGTCTACTGGGGCGTAACGCAGTTCGCCAAGCGGCAGCAATCATCCATGCAAGAAAGATACCGATAGTGTAGGATATGCTCGCCATGGAGCCGCGCATCCAGTACGCGAAGACGAGCGACGGGGTGAGCATCGCCTTCTACACATTGGGAGACGGCAGGCCCCTTGTGTACCTGCCGGACCTTCCACTGGGCCACATCCACCAGTGGGTGGAGTTCCCTGAGAGCCGTCGCTGGTATGAGCGCTTGGCGGAGAGGAGGAAGCTCGTCCGCTACGATGGCAGAGGGTGGGGACTATCGGAGCGGGATGTAACCGACTACTCCCTCGATGTCCTCATGCTGGACCTGGAGGGGGTGGTAGACCGCCTGAG
>CAYGYF010000048.1:0-10834 GCA_964354065.1 uncultured Dehalococcoidia bacterium
GCGTTGATGCCGATACATTACGGCGGTCTTCCATGCGAAATTAGGGAATTAAAGCGAATAGCTGAGGATCGAAAACTGTTGCTCCTAGAGGATGCTGCTGAGTCTGTAGGAGCCTCAGTTGACGGGAAGAAAGTGGGATCGTTCGGGGACGCCGCGATGCTCAGCTTTTGCGGAAACAAAGTAATTACGACTGGTGAGGGAGGGATGATTCTCACCGACTCACGGGACATTTATGAAAAACTCAAGCTGACAAGATCGCATGGCAGATTGGAAACCGAGAATTACTTCACATCCGCCAAAGTTATGGACTATGTGGTGTTAGGCTTCAATTGGCGTATGTCCACCATGACAGCAGCTCTTGGGATAACTCAAATGAAAAAACTCGGCAAGATTGTGGAACTCCGTAGGGAAAACTCGGTCTATCTTACACGAAAATTGTCCGAAATTGATGGCATATTGCCGCCCACGGAACCAAAAGGCTACTATTGTATATATCAGATGTACACTGTAAGGGTCAAGGATGGAAAGAAGAAGAGAGACGCGTTACAAAAGCATTTGGCGGACAAGGGGATAGGAACCAAGATTTTCTTCGAACCCGTGCATCTCACACAGTTCTACAGAGAAGGATTCAAGTACAAAGGTGGAGAGTTGCCAACAACTGAGAAGTTGTCAGAACAGGTCTTGACATTGCCAATGTACCCAGCACTGACGCATGAAGAAATAGATTATATGTCGAATGCCATAAAAGAATTCATGTAATTCTGCTTGCCCCAGAAACAGAGCTGTTGTTCTAACGACAGTTTTCTTGTCACACTTTCAGAATCAGAGATCGCTCATCATTTCTTCTTTGACAACTTTTTTCATAAATTCCATTGAAGCATGCGGTTTGAAATCAAGCAATATGCTTGCTAGAGTTATGTCGGCAATCGAATCGTACATTGGAAATTCCTTCCTCTCCTGAACCCATTTTGCGTTAGGATACATTTCACACGCCAAATCTAAAATATCTTTTATCTGAACGCCTTTGCCTGATCCGATATTTATTATCCTGTTGTTCGCCTTCTCGTACATTGCAGATTTGAAGAATGCTTCTGCCACGTCATTGGCATAGATGAAATCTCGATATTGGTATGGTCCGAAACTTTTGATTGTTTCTCCTCGTTTTGCCATCTTAAGGAAAACATCGATCACACCTTTGTTTCCTCTTCCATATACGTTGAACAATCTCAAAATGACGTATTCTAGTCCATAGTTCTCGTGGTATCCACGTATCATTTTTTCACAGATGTACTTATGCCAAGAGTATATGCCCATCGGTTTTGCTTCGAAATTCTCCTTTATTGGAAGAATCTCCGGCTGCCCATAGACACCTGCAGAAGAAGGAAAAATCAGTTTCTTCCGGTTACGCGCAATTCTACAAGCTTCCAGAACATTGTTCAAAGACTCGATGTTCAACTTGAAACTCTTCATGGGGTCTTTTTGAGCGACCCCGGCATCTGCCAACCCCACAAGATGAATTATTATGTCATGCTTGTCTACGACATCTTTGAACAGGTCAAAGTCAAAGATGTCGCCTTTAACGTGGTTTCCAAGCTTTGAAGAAGGAGTCCCTATGTCATAAAGGCATGGGGTACACCCTGCTTCTTTGAACTTCTTCGCAATGCTTTGGCCGATGAAACCTGCTCCGCCAGTAATTAGCACCTTGTTATCGCAAGTTTCTTGCATTTCCAGATTCTCCTCGTCATAAAACGATCAAAGATGGAAAGAGTTAGCATTTAGAAAACGCATCAGCTAAATTAACCTTTCGTCGTTTAAATCTATATAAACCAAATCAAAAACAAAAACAGAAAACTGACGCGATAAGTTCAAATCGTTGACGCATGCTCCATCAAATGACGCATTCATTTTCTACAGAGTCCATCCGCCATCCACTACGATGTTCTGTCCCGTAACATATTTAGAAGCATCACTTAACAAGAACAACAAAACGCCAGTTAAGTCGTCCACATTTGCCATTCTGTGTCCTAAGAGAACTCTTTCAGAGTATTTTCTGACGAAACTCTCTGGTTGGTTGTCAAAAACGCCGCCAGGCGACAGTGTATTTACTCTTACGTTGTATTTTCCTAGGTAGGACGCCAAGTACCTGGTTAGATTTATTATCCCACCTTTGATAGCTGCATATTCCACTGGCATTGTCATCTTCGTCCCTTCGTAGACCTCAAACCTTGGTGCAGCAAACCCGTAGTGAGAGCCCATGTTCACTATGGTTCCATGGTTTTGTTTGATCATTACCTTGGAGATTTCTCTTGCCATCAGGAAATAGCCCCCTAAATGCATGGTCACGTTTTCGCAGAAATCCTCATAAGTAACCTCCTCGAATTTTCTGCCATAGTTCTTATTTCTTGGGTAGGCGTTATTCACTAAAGCGTCTATGCCCCTGAATTTTGTCAAGACGACGTTTGTCATGTTTTGTATGTCTTGCACGTTGGTGATGTCGCAGTGCTGAAAAATTACGTTCTCTATTCCTTCTTTCCTCATTTCTTTTATCAATTCGTTTGCTTTTTGCTCATCAATGTCCACGATCGCAACATTTGCACCTGACATTGAGCACGCTTTTGAAAAGGCCTCCCCGATTAGTCCTACTCCACCCGTGATTACAACAGTCTTGTCTTTTAATTCAAACATTCTATCACCGAACTATACATGTTTCCTTCACTTCTTTAATGCTCCTGCATTCCTCTTTGGTGTATTCCCCTTCCACTGACGAATTTCAGGATGTCATCGCCGACGCTTCTGTTTCCTTTTTCTGCTGGTGGGGGCAACCTCGATTTTCTTCAATCTCTTTGCTGGAATCCCCACAGCGACAACGTTAGCCGGGATGTCCATATTAACGAAGCTGAAGGCGCCAATAATCGAGTTCTCACCAACTGTGACACCAGGCATCACTACACTGTGACTACCTATCCTGCAATTCTTCTTGAGTATTACAGGCCCATCTTTCTCGTCTATTGTGGAGACGGAGTATATCGAGCAGTGAGAACCTACCTGCACGTAATCTTCGATTGTCACACCGTTTTTTGCATTTATGTACGTAAACGCTCCTATGTCCGTCTTGTATCCAAGATTAAGCCTATCTTTATGCTGGACCATCCAATTGTACTTTGTAAGTTTTCCTTCTTCAATCTGGGGATATTCCCAACGTTTGAACCTCATTTTAATACATCATCCTCTTCTCTAGCAATTTCTTGCCTAGTTCTATCTCACTCAAGACTTTGACGATCCTCTTTCCAGCTTTTCCATCTCCATAGGGGTTTTTGCAGTGTTTTACTTTTTCTCTAAACTCTTGGTCAAACAATGCTTTCTTGACTGCCTTTGCAATCTCGTCTCTATCATAGCCTACGTCAATTACGTTTTCAGCTCTTTGCCTTCCAATTTGTCGAGTTCCAATATTGACAACCGGCAACCCAAAAGAAGGGGCCTCAATTATTCCGCTACTCGAATTTCCGACCATGACACTGGTAAGTCTCATCAAACCTAAGTAATCCTCGTGAGAAATGCTCTTGAAAGTTCTGAGAAATTGGCACTTCTCATATTCTTTGATCACCTTTATCATCCTCCTACTGCCAGCATCCGCATTTGGATATATCAGGACAGCCTGGAACTTCAGCTCCTCAATTGCTTCCAACGTTTGGCGAATCTGACTCGCTGCGTCCTCAGCCTCTGTGACTATTGAATGCTGCAAAACAAGAAGAACAGGTTTAGAAGAATCCAGTCTGTATTTAGCAGCTATTTCCTTCAGCTCGGTCACCTTCCCGTTCTGAATCGGATCTAAACCTGGTGCCCCAACCACGTGTATTCTCCAAGGCTCTTCTCCCATTCTTCTAATTCTTTTGGCGCTCTCCCAAGTCGCCGCGAAATGTATATGAGCCAATTTTGTGATGGTGTGTCTGACAGGTTCGTCAACATTACCCGAGACATCCCCGCCGTGAATGTGTGCTATCGGTATGCCCATGTAAGTAGCTGCAACGGCGCTGGCCAACATCTCACCTCGATCTCCCAAAACCAACAGGATGTGTGGGTCTATCTTCTCAAGTGCTTCAGCTGTCCTTGACAGACACTCTCCAAGGCTCTTTGCCATCGAAGCTCTGGTATCTTCACGATGCAGTGCAGCTATTTTCGCTGCAATTTTGAACCCGTCTTTCTCGATCTCGCCAACAGTGTATCCAAACTCCGATGAAAGATGCATTCCGCTGACGATTAGTGAAAGCTGTAGTTCTTTGTTCGCTTCTATTTCCTTCAAGACTGACTTGAGTATTCCATAATCCGCCCGCGTTCCAGTTATGACAGCTATTTTTCTCATTAGACTACCCCAACAGTTTCTCAAACGTAATCAGTTCATCAGGTTCAATGTCCTTCTTTGTTCTCCTGCCGACGATTCTACACAAATTCTTGGGTTCAAGTCCTGTGCCAGGTCTTTTGAAGTCTACCATATTCTCTCTTATGATAGTTCCCTTTCGAATCCTGATCTTTGCCACTATGCTTCTTCGAGCGGCTTTCTTGATTTCCTCTTCATTCGCAGTAAGTCTCTTAACCCCGTCGCCCAATGCCCTCTCTACATCCCTAATATCCTTCACCATCTCTTTGAACTCAGTAGGCTCGAGAGAAGCTCGATGATCCGGTCCTAGCAAAGTTTTATCTAGAGTAAAGTGTTTTTCAATGAGTACTGCGCCCAAAGCAGCAGCGGCTATCGGAACCGTGATGCCGAGGGTGTGATCCGAAAATCCTACTGGAAAACCAAACTGGCGTCTCAAAAGATCCATGACTTTGAGGTTGGCTTCTTCCTCTTTCGCCGGATAACTGGTCACGCAATGGAGTAGAATGATGTCTTCAACGCCTTCTTTTGTGATGACTTTTAAAGCTTCTTCAATCTCATCTAAGGTACTCAGTCCGGTTGAAAGAATCATTGGCCTCTTCTTCTCGGCCATGTATCGCAAAAGCGGAAGATTCGTTATTTCTCCCGACGCCACTTTGAAGGCTGGTACGTCAAGACTGTCTAATAGGTCAACACTCTCTTCATCAAAAGCGGAGGACAAAAAGATGATATTTCTCTTCTTTGCGTAGCGGTGCAGTTCCTTCATTTCCGCGTTTCCAAGCTCCAGTTGTTTCAGCATGCTGTATTGCGATTTTTTGGGGTCGGTGGTCTCTTTCTGATAACGTGCTTTTTCAGCATACTTTGTGACGATTCTTTCGGTTTTGAATGACTGAAACTTGACTGAATCTGCACCAGCGTCTTTCGCGGCATCTATGAGCCTTTTTGCCATGTGGACGTTACCGTTGTGGTTCACGCCGATTTCCGCAACTATGAAAGTAGGCTCACCAACACCGAGTAACCTGTCGTCGATTCTTATCTTCTTCACTTTAGCCTTTCCACGCCCACAGGATAGGTGGTAAACTAGAGGATTTCTCTGAAAACAGGCTTGACTGGTTTACCTTCCAGAGATTTTGTGATGTCACCTTTATTGATAGCTTTGCCTAAGATTGAAAGCGCGTCATCGAACGCTTCAAGGGTTGTATTTATCTCCTTGTCATTGTGGGCGTAACTGATAGCGTGATAAGCTGCCCACAAGATTCCTCTATTCAGCAGTTCTTGTTGAACAAGGCTTTTCATCAGCAATGATTCGCCAGGAGCCCTACCAGAGAACTTTATCAACGAACTCGGTGGATAACCGACGCATTGTGTGTACTTTTCAAGCTTATGCTCATTTGCCAGTTTGTTGTAACCATCTTGAAGCTTTGTTCCCTGTGCCCAGATAAAATCGATGACTTTCTTCTTTTTCAGTTCGTTGATAGTAGCCATTGCTGCTGCCAGTGATAGACATTCACCGCCAAACGTGCTCGACCAAAATGTGTCGTTGAATACACTCATTATCTCTTCCTTTCCGACCAAGGCTGAAATAGGCATACCGTTAGACATCGCTTTTCCGAATGTTGCCAAGTCCGGCGTCACTTTGAAGTATTCTTGAGCTCCTCCCAGAGCAAATCGGAAACCTGTGATTATTTCGTCGAATATTAAAACGGCCCCGTTGTCATGAGTCACCTTTCTAACATCGCTCAGGAAACCTGTTGTAGGTGGCGTCACGCCGACGGGTTCCATTATCACTGCCGCGATTTCATCGTGATAAGTGTCAAACAATTGTTTTAGGCTTTCAACGTTGTTGTACTGGAAGACAAAACTCAACTGCTTCAGGATTTTGGGAACACCTTTGTTTCTCTCTGTAGTTACTACGTACCAGTCGTGCCATCCATGGTAACCACAAATAGAAACTTTGTCTCTGCCTGTGTATGCCCTTGCTCCTCTCACCGCGGCTGTCGTTACATCTGAGCCGCTCTTGCTATATCTGACCGCTTCTGCGCAAGGTATCAGTTTCTTTAGCAGTTCTGCAACTTCCACTTCGAGAGGGTGCATCAAAGTGAAGTTTGTACCATCTTCAAGTTGTCTTGTAATGGCTTCGTTCACGGCAGCATAGCCATAGCCTAGGATGACAGTGCGAAGACCCATTCCCCAGTCGATATATTCGTTTCCATCCACATCCCAAACATGGCAACCCTTGCCTCTCTTCAGATACTTAGGAGCCACACCGTCAACGAATTGGGTCGGCCCTTTGCTCAGGCATTGAGTCCCAGCTGGAATCAAGCCTCTAGCCCGAGTCCAGTATTCATCTGACTTGGTCAGCGATCTTCTGACAGTCCGCATCTCCAACACTTCTGTTCTGCAGATTTTGAAGCACTATATAATCCTTCCTGATCCAATTAATTAAGTGTACTCTAGTCATACCTACAAATGGATTTTCGAAATGTTAACAGAATGCAGGATTGCTCAGATCATTTGTGTGCTGTCTTGACGTGACTCTGTTTGTCTGAACTCTTTTCCGCGGCGTAAAGCAGTTCGAGGATGTGTTTGTCTTCCTCCAACGTGTAAGGATATTTCTTTTCGTTCTTTATTGCTTTGATGAAAACGTCCATTTCTTCGATGTAAGGCTCTTCTTTTATCTTTTCATCATAACCCTTAACAGTCGTTCCAGCTCTTTCAGGATAAGACGTCCACGTCTGGCCTTTTGATGTGTAAACATTCACGCCCGTGCCCCAATCCCAAAAAACGGAGCCTTCCTCTCCAAATATTTTGAAGCTGCGGTCCGCAGTCCTGGAGACCACATCCACCATCAGGTGGCCCAACACTCCACTTTCAAATTTCATGATGATCTGATACACATCGTCAATGTCCGCTTCTAGCTTCGACAGCTTACCTTTGAAGCAGGAAATTGTTTCTATGTCGCCCAAAACCCATGTCAACCAGACCAGCTCAAAAGGAACTATTTCCCTGGCACCTCCAGTCTCTCTCTTTGAGACATAGTACTTCCGAATGTCTTCCCAAGGATGCCAATCTGGAAGGTATTGACCAGAGTGATACGTAAATGACAGAACGCTTCCTATGATTCCGCTGTCCACAATCTCCTTTATTTTCTTGACTGAAGGAATGAAACGCATCGCACAAGATGGCGCGGCAACTATTGCTTTTTTTCGACACAGATCAATCAGCTCTGGGAGCCCATAATCAACTACACTTGCTTCCATGAAAAAGTGCTTGTTGTTCTTCGCAGCTTCCAAACCATATTTTATGTGCAGATCGGGAGGCGTTGAAATTATCAAAGCGTCAGGCGAACTCTGCATTGCCTCATCAAACTTTGTGAACGTCTTTATGCCATATTTCTGTTCAGTCTCTTTTCTTCTGTCCTCGCGTATGTCGAAACCCACGATTTCTCCGGCCTCAAGGTATTGCAAGTTGCGAGTTCTTCTTTTCCCCATTGATCCCAAACCAACAATAAGAAACTTCATTTTCTTTCACTCACCATTTCTTCAACAATGTCGACAACTCTTTCTGTTGCCTTGCCATCGATTTTGTACGCATGTTCCCACACAAATTTTTCTCTTGATTTTTTGAGCAACTCCTTCGTGTCTGCATCATATAAAGCTTTTCTGATCGCCGAACTCAAGTCCTCCGCGCTATACACTCTCAGTGTAACCTCTTTGAAGTAGGGCGTCGGATCCGTTCCCCCAGCAAGGTATGCGGTAACACCGAGTTTCCCCAATATTACGGCCTCCAAAATTACAGTGGAATAGGATGCTACGAAGAAGTCGCAGGCATACAAGGCCTCGTAAGTATCCGCGCCTTTTGAGAGGATTACTGCCTTAGCATTCTCCTCTTTCACAAGTTCTACATACCATTCTCCAATTTCTGCCGGATGAGGTTTTATGACGATTTGAAGCTCTGGAAAGTCCCTCAGTGCCTTCAAAGTGCTTCTCAAGAATGTTTTGCCATCTGGTATAGGCATGTTTTCAGTCACAACTAGAACTACCTTCACCTTCGGATCCAAATTTAGTCTTCCGCAAAACTTGTCACGATCATAAACGCGACTTGCTTCAACCAAAGCATCATAGCGAGGCTGCCCCGTTGCCACTACACTGTCAGAGGGATAGGCGCTAACCTTCGTCAACAGATCAACATAATAGGGTCCGAACACAGCCGTCTTGTCTGGAATAGGGCAGAACGGCGACTTTATATCGCCAGATTCGGAGATGCTGCCTTTCCAAGACAGATAGCCCTTGTGTACCGTTCCTATAGTGCCGTGTTGGAGGGCCATCGTTGGAATTTTCCTCATTTTTCCTGCTACCATAATCGACTTTTGAATTATGCCATGCTCACTACTTACCAGAATGAAGTCAGGCTTCTCAATGTCAACGAGATTTCTCGCCATGTCAATGCTTTTTGCAACCCACCCAAAAATGTTATGAAAATAGTAAGGCAAATCCGCCTCCAAACCAGCCTTCCTAAGGACAGAAACCAACTCCTTGTTCTTTGAAGCTTCTTCCCAGTTGGCACTGAAGGCTTTCTTCGCATCTCTTTCCATCTTCCAAACCTTCATAGACCAGTAACTGTTGAATTCTCTGTGAACAAGACTTGGCCGCTGATGCTTCATCCTGCTGACCATTGTCTTCAAGCCGCCCAACAAGTTCGCTTTCAGCGGCGTCACAGTGATAACGCTGAAGCCTTTCTTCTGCAAGTCACTCATAATAGAGTGAAAGAACATGTCCCCTTTCCATTTCTCTCCAGTTGGTGAACCCATGTCCTTCCAGTCTCTGTCGTTGACCGTCATCAAGACAGTCTTTCCATCTCTAACCGCGTTTTGTCTCAGAAGTAACGAGGTAACTCGGCATATGATTGAAGTACTCAAATCGTAAACAAAATCGGCGACAGAAAATACGAGAGTGTTGCTTGTCAGAGTCCGGATCAGGCTGGTTGTTCTGGCACGATGGAAAAACCTGAACCTTACGAACCACCACAATGCAACGCCTCGGTACGCGGTCAAGTCTGCGAACGTTTTTCCATCGGTTCTATGTTCCAGTACTTCTTGCTCCATGATCAGCCATTCCTCAGGCTCCGATTCTTCCATTCTGCAGTCCTCAGAGTCCTTCAACTGCCGCAAAATACCGCCGCCACTCTATATAACTTATCGGTGCTGTTGCACCTAGCGTGCGACAATTAGTCGATGTCCATAAAGAGTTTATAAAAGCAGTCGTCTCAATTATGAAAGCAGATGGAAACTGGCTTGATCACGCTTAGAATCGACGTTGACTACCCCTTTCCTTCAAGGCTCAAAAGCTTTTTCTATGTAGCTTTGGGCATAAGAATAAGCGGCGAATACCTGAAGAACTCCAAGATAATCGCAAGAATGATCAACGAGTCACCTGAAGAAATCGAGGCTCACTGGTTTTTCACACCCAAGACAATTCCAGACGCACAGATGCTCGCACTCATGAACAACAACAGACATGCAGTCGACCTTCACGTCGTCAACGACCCCTCAAAAGAACTGGAGAACTTGGAGAAAAAAACTGGAAGAAAAGCCAACTACTACACTATCCACGGAACTGCCCGAATGCTCACTAGAATCATGTGGAAACGATGGAAAGCCAAAGAACCCACAATCCCAATTAACTTCAGACCAGAATCCTTTCACGATTTTCCCACCTTCGGCCTGGACGAAATATGCTACGCCTACACCACAGACCAAGCCGTTGAAATCGCAAGGAACTATCTTACAAAGGGATACGTTCTGTATTTTCATCCCATATGGCTCTTCCAGAAAGGAACGATCAACCAAAGAAGCGCGTACTACCAAGCGCTGAAGACTGTCTTCAGAGTTGACAACGATCTTGAATCAGTAGTCTTCAGCAACAAGACCTTCTTCAAGATTGCGACAGACGCAAGGGAGTACGAAACAGATGTCATTCCAACCAGAGAGTTTCTTGAGAAAATGAGGGAAAGAGGCGCAGACATATTCAGTTTCCTAGAAAGAAAATGGTGCAACACGATTTCTAAACCTCCAAAGTCTTGGGTGAAGGCAGATGATAATGTCGCACTCCTAAGCATAACAACCTATGATGATTGGCTGAAAAATGTCGGGAAAAAGACACGTAACATGATTCGCAAAGCAGAGAAGAGCGGAGTGAAAACGACGGTGATCGAACCTGATGAGAAGGTGGCTGAAGGTATCTGGAGGATCTACAATGAAACCCCTATACGACAGGAAAGGGCCTATCCGGTTTACGGAATATCTCTTGAAGCGGTCAAGAAGTATGTTCTCTCACCGCAGAACAGCACATATATTGGCTCCTACCTGCAGGATGAGCTTGTTGGATTCATCAGGCTGCTGCACGCCAAGAACATAACCATATTGTCCCAGATACTTTCAATGCAGAAACACTGGGACTTGGC
>CAYGYF010000049.1:0-10776 GCA_964354065.1 uncultured Dehalococcoidia bacterium
GCCAGAAGGTCATCGCGGCGGGCGAGGCGGCGGGCGAGAAGTTCTGGCAGTTCCCCCTCTACGACGAGTACAAGGAGCACCTGAAGAGCGACGTAGCCGACCTGAAGAACGTGGGCCCGCGCGAGGGCGGGGCGATCAGCGCCGCCCTCTTCCTGGCGGAGTTCGTGGGCGACACCCCCTGGGTGCACCTGGACATGGCCCCCACCGACAACGTGGACAAGGACAAGGGCGTCTGGGTGAAGGGGGCGACGGGCATCCCTACGCGGACCCTGGTGAACCTGGTGCTGGCCCTGGCGGGGAAGCGGCGACGCAAAGCTGGGCCCGAATAACCTCGGGTGAAGCAATAAGGCGTGGTGACCTAGTCGGGCCTAGTCGAAGAGGTGTCTTATAGTTATCTCGCCATTGGGGTGCTTGTGGATGACGACTTTCTTCGTGGGCAGGAACAGGGGACGCTCCTGTTCTTCCACGTGCAATTGGCATTCAGGAAAGGTGTCGGTCTCGCTTCTCAGAATGCGTTTGGCGGTTTGGCGGCCCCAGCGGATGCGAATAGGGACAAGCTTTCCTAAGCCGGAAAGTAGACTAGCGAGCCAGCTCATAGATCTCTAGGACGTTCCCCTCGCGCCTGACGGCCACGAATTCTCTACCCCTATGGGTGAACAGCCGGGGCCCGGGCCCTAGGTTTGACCAGTCAATGTGAACGGTCCCGTCCTGCGATACCCAAACAGCGGTGTCGGGTTCTTTCAAGTCCACCCTTCCTTCCACTAGCCTTACGCCAGATGCTTCTTGAGAGACCTGCCGGAACCGTTTGCGATACTCTTGGGCAGCCTGCCGCAAGCAGGCCGTCTGCAGTTCGCCGTATCTCGGAAGGCGCTCGGCTTCTAGCATCACGACCGGGCCTCCTCCAATTCGTTCAGCTTGCTGCGGATGAGCTCGAATTCGCGGATTAGGTATTCCACCTCATCCCTGGTCATGTTGATCTGGACCGAGTCGAACAGGTTCCTGCTGAGCAGCGTCTCCGGCTCCAGTTCGAAGTGTCGTTGGAAGCTAATCTTGACAGTGGCGTAGGGGAGTCGTAGTTCGCCGAGCTTGGCGTCGAACGTCTTGATCTTGAGATCCCAATCGAGCGATGCGAAGGCAGGAGCCTTACTACTCACCTTTAGCCGGTAACGTCGCGCCACGTTGTCATCAATGAGGGCGCCCGCGGATTCGAGCCGCCGCTCCAGCGTGGCTCTTGTGTCTTCCCTCTTTTGCGCGTCGGTAATATCCTCCGTCTCATGTCGTAGAAACGCTTCTTTCGCTTCCTGAAGGGTGACCAGGATCATTTCTCCGATTTCCGAAGAAGCGCGTTTAAAGTCGTCCTGCGTCACGCCGGCGTCGGCGACCGCACGCGAAAGCACGTCCTTATTGATCTCAAACGTGGCGCCGAAGGGGGGTTTAAACGCGAGAAATACCCGCCCTGCGCGGTTCAGGTCCGCAATAAGTGCCAGCGCTTGATCGAAGGAGGTCTGATCGACCATGGTAATCGCTACACCTCCGCGACACTCAGCTCCGGCCCCTCAAGCCTTCGAGCATGGTACCAGAACGGTCTTACCTGCGCAACGCCTAAACGGACGAGAGCCACGCTTTCGCGTTGCCGTACGACCATGTTTATGTTACCATAATTAGCCTGCCGACGCAGCCCCTACGTTGCACCTTCCGGGGTGTCGCTCGGTGCTCCGGCGTCACGTCGCCCCCCAATATAACGCGCTCATGCCCAAAAGGTTTCCTCGATTCGAGCCAGAGGGGTCGGCCTTTCCTGCGGGGTGCTCGGGGGCGTCGCCCGCGTGCAAGCCGCAATTCCCCAGGCTACGTCGTACCGTGAGGCCCTCTTCCTGGTCACCTTCACCCGCAAGATGACCCGGTAGGGCCCCGCCCCTCACTGGGATTCTTCGCGGAGTTTATCCTGAGCAGCAGCAGATTCTTCGCTCTGCTCAGAATGACAGTGAAGCCGCTCATGATGACACGGAGCGAAGGGCTCAGAATGACAGGAGACGCCGCTGTCACCCTGAGCGCAGCGAAGGGTCTCACTTCAACGGGGCCAGTGTCGCTACAACTCGGGGATAGTACAGCCTACCGCCGCCGCGCGCTATAGTCGCCGAAGGGGCCGTCGCGGGCGTCGATGGCAGCCCGAATGCCCTTCTCGTCGATCAGCCGCCGCCAGGCCAGGCCATCCGGCGTGTGGCGCATCAGGCCATCAAGAATGGAGCCCAGGAGCTGGGTGGTGCGCAGGCCCATGTTCTCGTAGGCCTGGTTGACGAGCAGCTTCATGGCGGCGAGCTGAGAGACGGGGATAAGGGCCATGCGCTGGGCGAGGGATTCGACCTCTTCTTCCAGCCGTTCGGCGGGGACGGCCTTGTAGATGAGGCCGATGCGCTCGGCGGTCCTGCCGTCCACGGGGTCGCCGGTGAGGAGCAGGCGCTTGGCCCACTCCGCGCTCAGCCGGTAGGCCCACATGGCGGTGAGGGGCGAGCCCCACACGCGGGCCGGCGCATAGCCGATCTGGGCGTCCTCGGCGGCGATGATGATATCGCTGCACAGCACCATGTCCGTGCCGCCCGCTACGCACCAGCCGTGCACCTGGGCGATGGTGGGCTTGCGGCTGTACCAGAGGCTCATGAACTTAGCAGCGAAGCGGGTGGTCATGGCGAAGTCCAAGGTGGGGTCCCAGCCCTCCAGAGGCGGGCCGGTGAAGAAGCCTGGCGATAGGTCGAAGCCGGCGCAGAAAGCGCGGCCGGCGCCCTTGAGGACGATGACCCGCACCTGGGGGTCGCCGTTGGCCTCGGCCACCGCCTGCTCTAGCTCATCGGGGAGGCCGGCGCTGATAGCGTTGAGCCTGTGGGGCCGATTGAGGATTATGCGGGCGATCTTCGCCGTCTTTTCGTAGAGGAGGTCCTGGTAGGCCATGGTCAGCTTTCCCCCGTGTCGAGAATCGACCTGTCAGGTAGCCCAGGGCGAGGAGACGCGCTAGGAGTCGAACAGCCAGACGATCTGCCCGTTGGTGACCAGCATCAATATGGGAGTGAACCGATCCAGTTGCGTAAGGGTGCTCATATCCGGGCGGCCGGGCACGAATTGCCGCCACTTCCCATCGAGGGCCAAGGTGTACATCACGGCGAAGTGGCCGTCGATGGTGGCTGTAGCCTGGCCGGTTTCCTTGGTCTCCCCAGTATAGCAGACGCCGTTCCAACCCTCCACCAGAGGGATGGAATTGGGGGGCGCAGCGGGCGACGGCTGCTGCCAGAGGGCATTCTGAGACACGAGGATGAAGAGATAGTTGTAGGGATCTAGCGAGGTCATGGTGTTGAGGTACGGCCGATCGGCGAACCAGCTGTCGTAGGTCGCATCGGAGCGCAGGCGGTAGATGGCCTGCACCCGGTCGAGAATGGGAGCGAGAGCGTCCTCGACGGGCTGGGCGGCGCCAACGTAGCAGGCGTCGTTCCAGCCTTCCACCAGATCGAGGTCTGGAGGGACCGCCGTCGGCGTCGGGACGGGGGTGCCGGTGGAAGTCGGGGTAGGAGTGCCGCTGGGCGAGGGAGTAGGGGTGCCGGTGGGGGCAGGCGTGGATGTCGGGGTAGGGGTGGGAGACTCATCGCAGGCGTCGCCCAGGCCATCCCCATCGCTGTCCGTCTGGTCGACGTTGGGGACCAGGGGGCAGTTGTCAAGAGCGTCCGGCACTGTGTCGTTATCGTCGTCGTCGTCGCAAGCGTTGCCCTGACCATCGCCGTCGGTGTTGGTCTGATCAGTGTTGGGGATGGAAGGGCAGTTATCGAACCCGTCAGGCACGCCGTCGTCGTCGGTGTCCAGAGGGCAGGTGCCCTGAGTGATCGTGATGTCAGCGCCGGACATGGAGCCGACGCCGATCGAACTCAAGGGATAGGCGAAGAGGACAGGATCGGTGAGATCGAGGGAGGTAGCACCGGGGGCCACCGCCTGGACGGTGAGGCGGGCAAGAACGCCCGAGCCGCTGTTGGGTACGGGCGGCTCGGCGACGTCGGCCGCGGCGAGCTCGTAGCCTCCGCCCAGGGCTGGATCGCCTAGGGAGCGATCCACCACCTGGCTGCCCGGGTTGACCGCCTGGAACATCTGGACGTCGCGGGCGGTGACGTAGACCAGGGAGGGGTTGTAAAGCATAATCACGTGCCAGACCCAGAGGCTGGCGACATCGGTGATGTAGACGTCGATCTGGAAGGTGTCGCCGCAGGCGACGGTCCTGGCGGAGTCGATGGTGCCCAGAGAGGTGGCGGTGTTGCCGGTGGGGTCGGCGTCCACGCCCAGGGTCACGGTGGAGGCCGCCTGGGTGGTCCCCTTCCCCGCGTCAGCCATCCAGGCCCCCAGCGCTGCCACCGCCAGCAGGCTGGCGGTCAGGGCGACGCCGAGCAGAATTCGCTTCACTAGGCCTCTCCTTCGACAAGCCCAGGACAAGCTCAGGATGTATCTTTCAGCAGTTCGGCCACTCGATCGAGGATGCGCTGAGCCGCCTCATACTTGGTCATGAGGGGCAGGCGCTCTTCTCCGCCCGCCCGGTCGAGAATGACCACGCGGTTGGTGTCAGCGCCAAAGCCGGCCTCTGGATCAGTAACGTCGTTGGCCACGATGAGGTCGAGTCCCTTGCTCTCAAGCTTCTGACGAGCGTTGGCCACCAATTCCTGGCTCTCGGCGGCGAAGCCCACCCTAACGAAGCCGCTGCCAGCCTGGGCCAGGATGTCCGGCGTGGGCGTTAGCTCCAGGGTGAGGGCTGCGCCGCGCCGCTTGATCTTCTGGTCGGCGGTGGCCGTCGGCTGGTAGTCAGCGACGGCGGCCGCCATGATCAGCGCCTGGGCGTCGCGGCACTCCTGAACCACGGCGTCGCGCATCTCGGCGGCCCGCTGCACCGAGACCAGCCTGACGCCGTAGGGCGAGGGCAGGGCTACGGGAGCGCTGACCAGGACGACATCGGCGCCACGGTCTCGCGCCGCCTCGGCTAGGGCGTAACCCATCTTGCCGGAAGAATAGTTGCTGACATAGCGCACGGGGTCGATGGGCTCCCGCGTGCCGCCGGCCGTGATCACCACCTTGCGGGCGGCCAGGTCGCCCTTCCTCCCCAAGACATAACGAATCGCTCCGAGAATAGTTTCGGTGTCGGCTAGGCGCCCGAGGCCCATGTGTCCCGAGGCCAGCCGGCCGACCTCCGGCCCGACAATGGTCAGGCCTCTCCCGCGCAGGGTCTCCAGGTTGGCCTGGGTGGCCGCATTCTCGAACATCTGGGCATCCATGGCCGGGCAAACAAGCACCGGCGCCGTGGTGGCCAGGACGGTGAGGCTCACCATGTCCTCGGCCAGGCCGTGAGCGAGGCGAGCGATGGTGGTGGCGGTGGCTGGGGCCACCACGACGGCATCGGCGCGGCGAGCCAGCTCAATGTGCTCCTCCGCCGCCGCGAACATATCGACCACGACTGGGCGCTGGGTGACCCCTCGAAAAGCGAGAGGAGTGGCGAATTCGGTGGCCGACGGCGTCATGACCACGTCCACGACTGCGCCGGCCTGGACCAGCTTGCTGGCGAGGTCGACGGCCTTATAGACAGCGACGCTGCCGGTGACCCCCAGAACGATGACCTTGCCCTTGAGCATTGGCATCAGCGATTCAACTCGTAGATGATCCGCAGGCCGGTCAGGGTGAGGTTGGGATCGACCACGTCGATGACCGAGGTTTCCGCGGCCACCACCTCGGCCCAGCCGCCGGTGGCCACCACCTTGGCGTGTCCGCCCAACTCCTGCTGGAAGCGGGCGACGATGCCCTCCACCAGACCGACGTATCCGTAGATGACCCCCGACTGGATAGCAGCGACGGTGTTGTGGCCGATGGCGCTCTTGGGGCGGGCGAGCTCCACCCGATACAGCTTGGCCGCCCGCTGGAAGAGGGCCTCGGCAGCGATGCTGAGGCCGGGGGCGATGGCGCCGCCGATGTAATCGCCGTCCTTGGATATGGCATCGAACACAGTGGCCGTGCCCAGGTCGACGAGAATGAGGGGCGGGCCATAAAGCTTGATGGCGGCGACGGCATCGGCTACCCGATCTGAGCCGACGTCGCGAGGGCTATCGTAGCGTATGGGCATGGCGGTATGGACGCCGGCGCCGACCACCAGCGGCCGCACGCCGAAGTAGCGGTGGCAGACTGCCTCGAAGACAGGCTCGAGGTCGGGCACCACGCTGCACATGACAGCAGCATCGATGTCCTGGGCCTGGATACCTTCGTGGGCCAGGAGATTGACCATCAGCACGCCATACTCGTCCGCCAGCCTGTTGACGTCGGGAGCGAGGCGCCAGGTAGCCTTGAGACGGTCGTTTTCGAACACGCCCAGGGTAACGTTTGTATTGCCCACATCGATCGCCAGCAGCACCTTGTTCTCGCTTTCCCCTTCGCATTCGCTCAGGGCCGCACAGCCATTATATTATTCCCCAATAGAGAAGACCAGCAAGGTGGTTTACCGTTTCCAAAAGGGTTCACATTTTCCGTCCTATTTGTCATAAAACCCTTGCCGCGCTGGAAACGCCTTGCTATGTTGCCCCCGTCCGCCGAAAACCGCTGCCTGTTTGCTTGTCATCGGTGGGAGGGCCCGATCATGAATCAGCCAGCTACCTATTCGCCTTCGCCGGAGAGCCAGCCGCAGCGCCTCTGGGAGACAGCCCTGGGCCAGTTGCAAGTCCAGGTGACCCGGCCTAACTACGAGACGTGGCTCAAGGACACGGTGGGAATATGTTTCAAGAACGGTCTGTTCGTGGTGGGCGCCCCCAATGATTTCGCCACCGAGTGGCTGTCTACCAAGCTCCGGCCCCTGATCGCCAAGACCCTGAGCGGCATCGTTGGTCACCCGGTGGAGGTGTCCTTCCAACTCCTGGGCTCCGACCCGGGAGAAACGTCTGGCAGCGAGGCTCTGTTCGCCCGTGAGGCAGCGCCGCCGACGGCCCCAACCAGGATCTTCCCCCGACCCAGACTCAACGAGACGTATGTCTTCGAGCGGTTCGTGGTCGGCCACGAGAATCGCCTGGCCCACGCAGCCTGCCTGGCTGTAGCCGACCAGCCGGGTGCAGTATACAACCCTCTGTTCATCTACGGCGGCGTCGGCCTGGGCAAGACGCACCTTCTGCATGCCATCGGCCATCGGGCGTGGGCCAACCATCACCGCGTGCTGTATGTGACGGCAGAGCAGTTTACCAACGAGTTCATCGCCTCGATCGCGCCGGGGCGCGCCGATGATTTCCGGGCCAAGTACCGTCACGTGGACGTTCTCCTTATCGACGACATCCAGTTCCTGGCGGGCAAAGAGCGCACCCAGGAGGAGTTCTTCTATACCTTCAACGACCTGCACTCCGCCAGCAATCAAATCGTCATCAGCAGCGATCGCTCTCCCCGCCTGATATCCCTGCTCGAGGATCGGCTACGCTCCCGCTTCGAATGGGGCCTGATAGCGGACATTCAACCGCCCGCGTTCGAGACGCGCCTTGCCATCCTGAGAGCCAAAGCCAGTGAACGGAACATCGACGTCGATGCCGACGTCCTGCACTTCCTAGCTCAACGCTGCCGCAACAACATCCGCGAGCTCGAGGGATCGCTCAATCGTATCGTCGCCTTCGCCCGGCTGCTAAGGGCGGACATAACCCTGGAGATCGCCGATCAGGCCATGGCAACCATATCACCGTCGCGCGAGAGGGCCTATCCGAGTTGCGAGGCTGTGCTGAAAGCGGTCGCAGACTACTTCGACGTCTCCCCGCAGGACCTGGCCGCAAAGAGTCGGGCCACGGAGATCGTAGAGGCGCGGCACATCGCGATGTACCTTCTTCGCGAGGATGGGCAGCAGCGCACCACGGACATCGGCCGCTTGCTGGGAGGACGCGATCATTCCACAGTCATCCACGCCCTGCGTAAGATAGGTAGCTCTCTGCCAACCGACTCCCAACTGACCCGCCACATAGCGGAGATCAGGACTCTCCTATCAACCTAGGTTATCCACAGGATTGGTGGATATCTGCCCTGGCGGGTGGACAACGTGACAGAATCGTAGCTCGGCACGAACTGCCCACGTATGCACCCCTGTCTTTCCCCAAGCAGATCATCGTGTCCACCAGCTAACCTATCCTTCTCCCACGCCACTCTGTATCCTATCCACCAAACCAACAGGACGACTATGATGATGATACGGTCAAGAGCCATAGCAATGAAAATGTAATATCAGCTGTTAGCTATAATGAGTGGTGGATGATGACTGATGATCGATCGAGCGGAGATTTCGGTTAAGGCTGGTGATGGGGGTTCGGGGGTTGTTAGCTTCCGACGGGAGAAGTTCGTGCCTAAAGGGGGGCCTGATGGTGGTGATGGGGGGCGGGGAGGGAACGTCGTCCTATTAGCAGATGCATCTGTGAGTACGCTCTGGGAGGTCAGCCGGCGGCATCAGTGGCGAGCGGCCAACGGTCAGCACGGCCGGGGTTCCGACATGCATGGGCGAGGGGGAGAGGACTTGGTGATTCGGGTGCCGGTAGGGACTCAGGTGAGGCGGAGGCAGGTGGATGGGTCGGTAGGTTTCATGAGGGACTTGGCGAAGCCTGGCGAGAGCATTGTAGTGGTGCGGGGAGGAAAAGGGGGGTGGGGCAACGCTCGCTTTGCCAGCTCTACGAATCAGGCTCCGCGGATAGCCCAGAGGGGCCAGAGAGGTGAGGAGGCGACGCTGATTCTGGAGCTGAAGCTGCTCTGTGACGTTGGGATCATCGGTATGCCCAATGCCGGCAAGTCGACGCTTCTCACGCTGATCTCCGCTGCTCATCCTAAGATAGCCGACTACGCCTTCACCACGCTGGAGCCCGTGTTGGGCGTGGTGGAGATGGGCTACAGGAGGTTTGTAGTAGCCGAGATACCAGGTCTAATCGAGGGGGCGCATCTCGGCAGCGGCCTGGGCCACGATTTCTTGCGCCATGCGGAGAGGGCACGGGTGTTCATTCACCTGCTGGACGGCAGCCGTTCGGACCCGCTGCGGGACATGGAGGTGATCAACGGGGAGCTGGGGCAGTTCGGGGAGCAGCTAGCCAGGAGGCAACAGGTCGTGGCGGTGAACAAGATCGACATCGCGGAGGTGCGTTGCCGCCAGGAGGATCTAGGGGATCGGCTCAGAGCAACAGAGGTCGAGCCGCTGTTCATTTCCGCGGCCGGCGGCGAGGGTGTGGGAGCGCTGCTCGAGAGGGTAGCGGAAGCGCTGTCTCAGGCGGTGGAGGAGGCTCCAGCTCCATCAGCCTTGCCGGTGATCACGCCGCGGCCTTTGAGCGGGCGATTCCAGGTGACAGTCGCCGACAGGGTGTACAAAGTGAGCGGCCAGCGGGTGGAGACGTTCGCTGAGATGATGCCGCTGGAGCAGGAGGAGGGGCGGGCAGAGCTGTGGCGGCGGCTGGGCCGCTGGGGAGTGGTGGCGGCACTCAGGCGGGCAGGCATCCAGGCGGGAGACAAGGTGCGGCTGGGGCAGGTAGAGCTGGAGTGGGAAGGGTGAGGCTGGGCATCCTCGGCGGCACCTTCGACCCGGTGCACATCGGCCACCTGATCCTGGCCGAGGAGGCGCGCCTGGCTCTGGAGCTGGAGCGGGTGCTGTTCGTGCCGGCGGGCGACCCGTGGCGGAAGGCTGGGCGGGAGCTGTCGCCGAGGCAGGACCGGCTGGCGATGGTGCGGCTGGCGGTGGCAGACACTCCCTACTTTGCGGTGTCGACTCTGGAGATAGAGCGGCCGGGGCCATCCTATGCGGTCGACACCCTGGCAGCGCTTAGCCAGGAGTGGGGTCGAGATAGCGAGTTGTTTCTGGTCATGGGCCAGGACTCGCTGGCGGACCTGCCGCACTGGCACGAGCCGCAGCGGATCATCGCCCTGGCCCGGCTGGCGGTGGCCGCCCGCCCCGGCTGGGAGCAGGAGCGGGCGGCGGCGCTGGAGAGGGCTCTTCCCGGGGTGAGCGAGCGGCTGGTGTGGGTGGACATGCCGCTGATCGAGATCAGCTCTACGGCCGTGCGGGAGAGGATCGGGCGGGGGCTGCCGATCCGCTACTGGGTGCCGGCGGCGGTGGAGGAGTACATCCGCCAGCAGCGGTTGTACGTGAAAGGCTAGGCGGCCTACACGTCCAGGTTGCGGACCTGGCTGGCGTGGCTCTGGATGAACCGCTTGCGGGGCTCGACGTCCTCGCCCATGAGTTGGGAGAAGATGCGGTCGGCCAGCACGCCGTCCTCGATCGTGACCTGGAGGATGGTGCGCCGCTGGGGGTCCATGGTGGTCTCCCAGAGCTGCTCCGGGTTCATCTCGCCCAGGCCCTTGTAGCGCTGGAAGACGACGTTCTTGCCGTCTCCGCCGGCGGCCGTGTGCTTGCCCAGGAGAGTCTCCTTCTCTTTCTCGGAGTAGATCCAGTGGTGCTCCTTGCCGCGCTGCATGCGGTAGAGGGGTGGCTGGGCGATGTAGAGGTAGCCGTCGGAGATAAGCTGCTGCATGTGGCGGAAGAAGAAGGTGAGGAGGAGGGTGCGGATGTGCGAGCCGTCGACGTCGGCATCGGTCATGATGATGACGTGGTGGTAGCGCAGGCGGGATAGGTCGAAGTCTTCGTCGATGCTGGTGCCCAGGGCCTTGATGAGGGCGGCGATCTCGGTGTGGCCGTAGATCTTTTCCTGGCGGGCCTTCTCGACGTTCAGGATCTTGCCTCGCAGGGGGAGGATGGCCTGGAAGCGGCGGTCGCGGCCCTGCTTG
>CAYGYF010000050.1:0-10710 GCA_964354065.1 uncultured Dehalococcoidia bacterium
GTCATTCTGAGCGCAGCGAAGGGTCTATCCACGCTCAGGATAGACTCCGCGAAGAATCCCACTTCTCAAAGGAGGTGCGAGATGGCCGGTGAGCAGGAAATCAAGGAGTTCGTGAAGCAGCGCTACGGCGAGGTGGCTCGTCAGGCCAGCGAGCAGGCGGCCACGAGCTGCTGCGGCGCCGACGCCAAGGTGGAGGACCCGATCAGCGGCAAGATCTATACGCCGGAGGAGCTGGGGCAGGTGCCGCTGGAGGCGGCCCTGGCCTCCGCCGGCTGTGGCAACCCGGTGCTCCTGGCCGAGCTGCACCCGGGGGAGGTCGTCCTCGACCTGGGCAGCGGCGGCGGCATCGACGTTCTACTGTCGGCGCGGCGGGTCGGGCCCACGGGCAAGGCCTACGGCCTGGACATGACCGACGAGATGCTGGAGCTGGCTCGCCAGAACCAGAGGAAGGCGGGTATCGAGAACGCCGAGTTTCTCAAGGGGGAGATGGAGGACATCCCTCTGCCGGACAACTCGGTGGACGTGATCATCAGCAATTGTGTGGTGAACCTATCGCCCAACAAGGATGCCGTCCTGAACGAGGCCTATCGGGTGCTCAAGCCGGGCGGCCGCGTCGCCATCTCCGACCTGGTGACCGTTGGGGAGCTGCCCGAGGCTGTCCGCCAGAACCTGGACGCCTGGGCAGGCTGCGTGGCCGGCGCGCTCTTCCAGGGGGAGTACGTCCAGAAGCTGACGGCCGCCGGGTTCCAGGATGCGGCTGTCGAGGTGTACCGCAGCTTCACCGCCGAGGGGCCCAAAGAGGGCGGCAATCCTGATCCGGCACCAGGAGCGGGCTACGTGGCCAGCGCCTACATTCGGGCGCGGAAGCCGCAGGCGGCGGCGCCGCGCACCTGCTGCTAGCTGGACACGGCCTGAATGATTCTCGACTCAACGTATTGGATGCCGGTATCCGTCACGTATATCCTGCCGTTTGCGCGACGAACATACCGCTGCTGTCGCTCCAGCTCGCTGACCCTTGAACGGACCGTGTTGCGGGCCACGGTCGGGAGCCAGGCGTCGAGTTGGTCAAGCGATGCTCCAAGCGGACCTTGGTGATAAAGCAGCAGTAGGATCTCCTCCTTGGCGGATAGGCCCGGATGCAGCACAAAAGGTGTCTCCCCGAAGACCTGGACTAGGGGAGCGCGGCGCTTGACTAGCGCCTCGACATATGCTTGGGCCTCCTCAGGGCCGTACTGATGGAAAAGCCTGACGAATTCAGCGAGAACCCAGTTGCACACCGCAACCACATACTCGGCGTCCATCGAGTTGGCATCAACGTCAGCAGCTATATGGCCAACATCACGCCTGTTCCGAACGTTGTACAGAGCGGCCAGAGCCCTCGGTATATGGACACGTATGGATTCGTGCACCGTGCTGGCGTCGGCCGACCCGAGGGTTTGCAAAAGGTCTTGGACGTTGGGTAGGGTTTTCCCGACAGGCGTGTAGGAGCCCGTCGCCTTAAGCTGCAGTATGCGGAAAGCGGCCTCGGCGAACCTACCTCCTTCCAGTTGACTGGGACGGAAGTCTCGCCGGAAGTAGCGCGTCTTCAGCTCCTCATACGCGTCGATGAGCTCTTGAGCTAGAATGGCTTCAGAGGCCGCGGCAATCTGTGCCCGCAGACCAGTCACGTCCATTTCTGTCATGCTAAAGCTTTCGGTAGAAGTACATCTGCCGTCCGCGCTCGCCCTGCCCAAGTTCGCGTCGCAGGATCTTAGCCCGCGTCATGCGCTGCAGAGGCGTGCTTAGCTCTTCCTGCTTATGCGAGTGCCCTCTTACTCGGAGTTCTTGGACAATGTTAGGGAGGGCCTTCCAGTCGTCAAAGAAACCGTCTTCCAGGAGCGCGGTGAGTTGCCGCCGGGGGCCAGATAGCCTCTTTGCTCGCGCTGTAGCCGACGATTCGCCCTCATGCTTGCGGCTGGTCTTCGCGCGGCGCCGCTTAGTAGTCACCGGCTGGCTGCTGGCGATTAGAAGGTGTTGAAAGGCTACCTCGAAGGCTTTCTCCTTAATGGGTCCATCGGCCATTCCTTGGACGACCTTTTCCGCTGCTTTTCGCCGCTCTATCAGGTCGGCCACCTGGCTTTCGTCTATGCTCATCGCCGTTCTCTCCCTTGGGCCTTGATGAATCCGATGGCGGTGCTAAGCTGCGCATTTGGGATGTAATAAGCTTTGGTCTCATCCTGGCTTACTAATCGCAACTCCCTTAGGCTCTTAAGGCTCGGGGCGGCCGTTCCAGGAGGGAGCCCTGTCAACTCGGCTACTTCCTTGTTCTCCAGTTCTTCCTTGCCTGCAAGTTTCAGGAGGTAAGCGGCCTTGCGTGCAAGGAGAATGCTTAGGACTTTCCGGCGAGCGTCGAGTTCGCTGTAGGTAGGCGATAACACGAGCCGACCAGATTTGGAGTCAATTGCGATCCGTCCTTTGAGAACATCAACTATGGCATCCCGGTCGACCGCAGTAGCGTCTACAAGCAGTTCCCGTAGCGGGTCGTCTTCCCCGTATCCGTTGGTCACCTTGGGCACCTCCAGAAGTCGGTCGTTTATTTGCTTACAAGTTTATAACATAGGAAGCTCAAAATCAAGCGGCCCCGCCAGACGGACTCACCTTCCTTTCGCCGGAGGGCGTGGTCCTAGCCACCGCCCAGGTGACCCAGCCTCTCGGAGAGGGTGAGGCCGCTCTGGAGGCGCTGGGCCGTCTCGGCCACCCTTCGGCCCAGCTCTCGTGCCTGCTGGCGGTCGTCCTCGCTGACCTGGCCGTGGGCGGTGGCGCCGTAGTAGGAGCCGGAGAGGCGCATCCGCTCGTTCCAGGGCAGGCCCACGACGATCAGGCCGTGGGCCAGGAGCAGGTGGAGGAGCTGGAGGAGAGTGGCCTCGCTGCCGCCGGAGGGCGACCAGCCGGCGGTGAAGGCGGCGCCCACCTTGCCAGCCAGGGCGCCGCTCTCCCACAGGTCGCTGTGATCGAACCAATCCTTGAGCTTGCCGGTGATGCCGCTCCAGTTGGGGGAGCCGACGATGATGGCATCGGCCTGCGCCAGCTCGGGCGGCGTGGCCTCGTCCAGGGGACGGTAGGCCAGCTCAGCGCCGGCGACGCTACGGACGCCCTCAGCGATGGCCTGGGCGAGCTCTTCGGTGAGGCCGCCGCGGCTGTCGAAGAGGAGAAGGACCTTCATGGTAAGAGAAGCGACTCCTTGCAGATCAGGCGAGACGTGCGGGCAGCCCCAGGGCCGTTCTAGTCGCCCAGGAGGGTCTGGTAGCCCAGGGCGATGACCTCCTCGGCGTATTCGGAGCGCCAGGCGGGATTGGGGATGGGCAGGGCGCGCTCGCGGAACCAGCGGTGGAACTTGAGGTACTGCTCCTCTAGGTAGCGGCGCCAGCCGTCCTCCTGGGCAAAGAGCTGGGGGTCGACCTCCTCCAGGCGCTTGTGCATGTCCTGGGGGTCGACGTCCAGGTCCTCTCGCCAGTAGTCGGCCAGGTAGTCCAGGCTCTCCTCCAGATTGCGGCGGCACTCGTCCAGGAGGGCGGCCATCATCCCTTGCTGGTCGACCTTGTGCCCGCGCAGGCGCAGCTCGGCGGCGCAGGCGTCGCACACGACCACCAGCTTACGGGCATCGCACTCCTCGCGGGGGTTGCAGCCCTGGCAGAGGGGGGAGAAGGGGGTGGCGGCAGGGGAGCGTGAGTAGCCCACCAGCACCTCCTCCACCAGGGTGCCGCAGCGGAGGCAGGAGACCTTGCTGGCGAGAATCTCGTCGATGGCCTTTTGCCAGTCGATCTGCATCTTGCGTCTCTCAGAGGCCTATCGATCCGATCATAGCGCTCCCGCCACCCCCGCTGTCAACCGCCGAGGGCCAGGGTGCACCAGCCGGTCTGGCCGGGCGCTTCCTCGACGCCCACGGTGATCCGTCGCAGGTTCGGGCGGTCGGCCAGGGCATCGGCCAGGCGGTGGCAGAACCATTCGGCCAGGCGCTCGGCGGTGGAATTGTCCAGGGGCAGCTCGCAGACGTCGCTCTTGGGGATGACATAACGTTGTTCGCCGCAGGCGATCTGCCAGGCGTGGCCCTGGTCGGCGAGGGCGAGCAGGGGATTGTCGCGGGGCAGGAGGAAGCGGTGGTCCAGCTTTTGGCAGAGGGCAGCGGCCATCGCCTTGAGCTCGGCGAAGTCCAGCACCCAGGCGTCCTGCGTGAGGTCGCCCTCGACCTCGACGCAGACGTCGTAGTTGTGGCCGTGCAGGGGCTCGGCCTGGCCGCCGAACGTCGTGAAATGGGCGGCGGAGAAGCGAAGGGTGTTGCGCTCGACGGTGACCTTGTACGTCATGGCGGTTCCAGGGAATCATAGCCTGTAGGGGCGACGTTGTGCTAGAGGCGGGCAGGCAGGGAAGGGCGAAATCGAGGGGCGGAAATGATCGCACTATAAGTCTTACGTAAACCACCACCCTAACCGTGGTCGACATAAGGGGGCGAGACAGGCAGCCAGATTGCCAACCCTTTGGGGCCGATGTTACACTACAGCCACATCGACGGCGCATTTTGGCCGGACTTGGTGGCGTAAACATCGTTTGGTGAGGGGATGGTGGCCAATGGTTGGTGGAAGGAGCGAGCAGTTGCTGCTGAAGGTGACACGCTGGGTGATGTTCGGGCTGCTGGTGGTGCTGCTGTCCGTTCTCTCAGGTGTGGTGGGGTTTGTCGTTGGCGGTGGTGGCGAGGAAGAAGGCGGCTCTGCTGGCGCTCCCACTCGGGCTGTCGAGGGTGAGGCGGGCTTCGGCATCCTGGATGAGATCTACGACGTCATCCGCCAGGACTTCGTGGACCAGGGCAGCGTGGATCCGGGTGTGTTGCGCCAGGGGGCGATAGACGGCCTCATACAGGCGTTGGCCGATGCGCATACGATGTATATCGACCCCGAGAGCTACGCCCTGGGCATCGACGTGATCAGCGGCGAGTTCGAGGGGATCGGTGCTCGTGTGGAGCAGGACCCTGTCAGCCGCGAGATCGTCATCGTGACTCCTTTCCGCGACTCGCCTGCCGAGCGGGCCGGGATTCGAGCTGGCGACGTCGTTTTGGCGGTCGACGGCGAATCGACCGCCGGCTGGAGCGTCAGCCAGGCCGTGCGGCGGATCCGCGGGCCTCAGGACACGGACGTGACCCTGAGCGTGCGTCACAGCAACGGCGATACGGAGGACATCACCATCACCCGGGCCACCATCAACATCCCCACCGTTTTCACCCGGGATATCGAGGACGCCGATGGGAAGCCGATCAATGACCTAGCTTATGTCGAGTTGGAGCAGATCACCGAGAGGACTGTCCCCGACCTGACGACTACTCTCAGGGACATCGAGGACAAGGGCTACCGGGGGCTGATCCTGGACCTGCGGCGCAACCCCGGCGGCTCCTTGAACGCCACCATCGATGTGGCCGACCTGTTCTTGCAGAGCGGCGTGATCCTGATCCAGGTGGACAAAGACGGCAACGAGACGACTTTTAGGGCGGACGCGGGCGACGTGGCGGAGAGCATCCCCCTGGTGGTGCTGGTGGGCAAGGGCAGCGCCAGCGGGGCCGAGGTGATAGCCGCCGCTCTGCGGGACAACGGCCGAGCGGTGCTGATCGGCGAGAGCACCTTCGGCAAGGGAGCGGTCAACCACCTGCGTACGCTGTCCGACGGCGGCGCCCTGTACATCACCATCGCCCGCTGGCTCACCCCTAAGGGCGAGCAGATCGAGGGGATAGGCTTGTCGCCCGACATTCAGGTAGTGCCCAGCGACGAGGATATCGAGTTGGGGCGGGACGTGCAGCTCTTCGGCGCCATCGACTACCTGAGGCAGGCCGTGCAGGCCGCCGTCCCCTGACGATGGCGGTGAGGTAGGTTCTCCATCCCAGCGTTTAGGCTGGGATGCTGTACGAAATCTGTCTTGATCCTTCGGGGATGTCCAGCATGGCTGCCGAAAAGAACGTCACCGTCAATCGGAAGGCCCTGCACGACTACGATATTCTGGAGAAGTGGGAGGCTGGGATCGCCCTCACGGGCACGGAGATCAAGTCCATCCGCTTGGGGCGGGTGAATCTGCGGGAGGCCTATGCGCGGGCGGAGCGGGGCGAGATGTGGCTGGTGGGGGCGCATATCGCGGCCTACCCTGCCGCCGGCCGCTTCAACCACGACCCTACCCGCCGGCGTAAGCTCCTGCTGCACCGCAAGCAGATCCTTCAGTTGGCGCGCGAGGTGGACGAGAAGGGGCTGACGGTGGTGCCCCTGCGGCTGTACCTGAAGGATGGGCGGGCCAAGGTAGAGCTGGCCCTGGCGCGGGGCCGCCGGATGTACGACCGGCGACGAGCCATCGCCCAGCGGGAGGCGGAGCGAGAGATGCAGCGGGCGCTACGCCGCAGACGCTAGGCGCCTCCGCCCTTTCGCGCTGTCGAGTGTTATGTCACGTTGTGTCCCCTGCGCCGGGGCGTGTGGAGCCACACGGACAATCAGCACTGGAACGAGCCGGATATCGGCTGCCCGTCAAACGTAGTCCCTTCGAACTCTCCTGACTGGAGGTCGGCGGCCAGGGTCAGCCTGTTCGCCGCAGCGGCAGTACTGGTACCACCCATAGCAAAGCTGCTGCCGCTCTGTGTTCCACTGAGGATGATCTCGCCGTCGGTAAACACGCCGCCGCCGCTGACGGGTCTTGCCCCTTGTGGGGCGGACGGATTCGCTCCAACGAGCAGTCCGAAGTAATCGTCGCTGCTGGACTGGCCGATGTTCACCGCCAGCCAGGTGTCATCGTTGGCCTTGGCACATTTGCCGTTCTTGAACGTGAAGCTCTGGTCGCCGACGTTCACCGTGGCTGTGGCGTTGCCCGAGAATGTGGGGCCGGACGGGGTACCTGCGGCAGCTTGCGTGGCAGTTGCCCCGGTCGGTTTCGTCGGCGTCTGCGTTGCCTTCTCCTCGCCGCCGCCGCCACAGGCGGCAAAGGCGACGAAGAGCAGCGAGAGGACGACGATCGTCAAGAGCGTCCATGTTCGTGACATTTAATACCTCCTCCAGGGTCCTCTCTACGGATTCGGCGGGCGCTGAGAACGGTGCCCCACGCTGAACAAGGCTCATTATACGTGCAACTTAACGACCGTTAAACGCCTTCCGGCGCTCAACAGGTGGTTGCGCTCGTGGTATAATAAGGTAGATTCGCCAGAAGCCGAATGGGGACGAAAGGGTTCGACAGGGAAGGTTGAATCTGGATTGCAGGCCGAGGTGCCATCACCCTCGTAAAACCGGTGGCAAAAAGTAACTGGCGAATCTCAGTTCGCTCTGGCCGCCTAAACTAGGCGGGCCACGTCGACCCTGACCTCTCCTCGATGGGTTGGGGATCGGCGCCGCAATGTCGAGGTGCGGCAGCCCGGACGCCGATAACGGCTGTCAAAGAGACATCGGCTGGCCCGGTGAAACTCCGTCGGCGGAGGTACGGCGGGCGAGAGCAAAACGCCGACTAAGCCTGTAGGATATTCAGGGTGGCCTTCGTCTGGACGGGGAGTTCAATTCTCCCCCGTCTCCACCAACCAAGAATAGGAACCTCGGGTATCAATCGCCCGAGGTTTTTGGATCTTCAGACACCTCCCCGCTAAGTAATGCGGGAAGGAGGCGGGGGTCACGCCGGAGGCATTGGAATAAGGCCTTCTTTCATTAGTAGCTGGGTTTCTTTGCGAGCTCTCATTATTTGTGAGGCGGCCATTTCATACAGTTGCTCTCTCGTAGTCTCTTTTCTAGCGATTCCTTGTTTGATAGCCATCATACCTACCGCAGCTGCTTCGCGGGCAAAGACCTCCCATTCTTCCATTGTTGGAAGGATATAGTCTTCATGGATTCCTTTATCTCTTGCATACTTGGCTAGTTCCTCAGCGGCAGCAACACACATCTCATCGGTTATGGTCGTTGCACCCACATCTAAGGTGCCTCTAAATATCCCCGGAAATCCCAGGGAGTTATTAACCTGATTAGGGAAGTCACCCCGCCCTGTACCAACAATTCTTGCTCCGGCCTCTTTGGCGTCCCAGGGGTATATTTCTGGAATAGGATTTGCGCAGGCAAATACGATAGGGTCTTTGGCCATACTTTCTATCCATTCTTTTCTAATAACACCTGGGCCCGGCTGGGAAAGGGCAATTAGCACATCTGCCTTCGTCATTGCGTCGGGTATGGCGCCTTCAAGATTGCCCCTATTGGTTGTTTGAGCAATTGCCCACTTCTCCGGATACTTTTCTGCCAAATCTGTTCTGTTTCTATGTAGCGTTCCCTTGCTGTCACACATGATTATGTTTCCAGGATCTGCGCCGGCAGCAATAATCAAGTGAGCCGTGCGAATTCCAGAAGCGCCGGCGCCCACGATTGCAACCTTCATTCTCTTGATTTCTTTACTAACCAGCGCCAAAGCATTCATCAGCCCCGCCAAAATTACTGTGGCTGTTCCTTGTTGATCGTCGTGCCAAACAGGGATACGGGCTTTCTGACGCAGAGTATCAAGAATCTTGAAACATTTTGGCTGAGCGATATCTTCCAGGTTGATACCGCCGAAACTGGGTTGTAGTAGGAGGACGGTTTCAATCAACTTGTCTGGGTCTTTAGTATCAAGACAGATCGGGAAAGCATCTACTCCCCCCAGGTACTTATAAAGAAGGGCTTTGCCCTCCATAACCGGAAGGGCGGCTTCAGGTCCAATATCTCCAAGACCTAAGACTCGCGTCCCATCAGAAACTACCGCTACGAAGTTTCCCTTGTTGGTATGTTCAAAGACTTTCTCAGGATGGCTCTTGATATCCAAGCAGGGCGCTGCTACACCGGGTGTATACCAGACATCAAAGGCAGGCATACCCCAAACGGGACACTTTGGGGTGATTTCTATTTTGCCTCTATAGAATGGATGAAGCCTCATAGCATCTTTAGTGGGCTGTTCTGCTTTTCTAAGCAGCTCTTCTTTTGTCTCACTCACTTGTTTTAACCTCAACTACTAGTCAAGATTGACAAAAAATAATCTTCAGCGGAGCTGTACGTTGGTCTATACAACCTCCTATCTACCGAAGTTCCAGTACAGCGCGTGCCCATAGCCTACCTCAACCGGATACACATTGTCTATACTCTGTTCCGCCAATATGGAATACTGGACCAACGGTGCCGCTGACTGTAGCATACCGGAGCGAGGCGGATGGCAGCGGTCAGGTGGAGGCTCCCCCGTCTCCACCACACTCGAATTTCAGCGCGCCCGTCGTGTTCGGCGGGCGCGCTTGCTTCTTCTGCCCCTCACTCGCCTGTGAGGACAGGCCGGTTAGCTGGCCCTAGGGGAGTCGGCCCAGGGCCTTCTTGGCGAGCTCTTTTTCCGTCTCAAGCACCTTGGCTGCGTTCTCTGGTACTGTGAAATCGATGTCGAGGTTCGTCAGCACCGTGAGCCGGACATCGCCCTTGAGCACCCAGAGGATGGGGGGTACCGAAATGGCCTGATCGCCGACGCCAGACACCGCTGTTGGCGTCGCCCCGCCCATGAGTCCTGCCGTTGCATTCGCCTCGGCTTCGAAGTCTTCCTTCGATATGCCGGTCCGCGCCACGATGCTTACGTACTTCGTGGAGACGGCCGCTGCATAATAAGTGCAAGACTTAACCACCTCTCCTATCGTCTCCTCTTTGGGCTCGCTTACCGCCTCGCCCAGGACCTTTTCCGCCTCTGCCTTGGTGATTAGCGCGCAGGGGTCGATCTTCCCCGTGGCGGTCTCGTTTGGTTCAGCCGTGGCCGTAGCCCCGGTTTTCTCTTCCCCACCGCCTCCGCAGGCCGCCAGGAGAAGAGCCCCAAGGGCCAACAGGGCAAGAATGCCGGCGGGCCCAATGCGTGTTGGAATTCGCACTACTGACCTCCTGTCGGGTCTAATGGAGGCCCCATCAAGGAATATCGAAGGCAGCATACCCGTCCTTGGCAGGGACGTCAAGGAAAAGGGGAAGTACGTAGCTGGTTCGCTATTGGGGGGTAAGGAACTTACCCCCGCCTGTCCACAAGGCGGACAGGCGGGGGTGTTGGGGGAGTTCTGGGATAGCTTCTGGCCTCTCGTAGGCCTTCTTCACTACCGGCCCCGGTCACGATCACCGTGCTGCCACGCAGCCTACAGCTCCTTCTTCAGCTCCTCGTACGCCGCCTTCACCTCATCGATCGAGGCCCCGTCTTCCAGGGTGGTGACGTCGCCGATGGCCACATCGGTGGCAACCGCCTTGAGCAGTCGCCGCATGATCTTGCCGCTGCGGGTCTTGGGCAGCTTGTTGACGAAGAACACGCTCTCCGGCGTGGCAATCGGCCCGAGGCTGTTCCGGATGTGGGTATTGAGCTCCTTCTGCAGCTCGGGCGAAGGATGGTGTCCGTCCCTGAGAATGGCGAAGATGACGATGGCCTCGCCCTTCACCGGGTCGGGCTTGCTGACGGCCGCCGCCTCCGCGACCGGGGGGAAGGAGACAGCGGCGTTCTCCAGCTCCAGCGTTCCCAGACGGTGTCCGGCCACCTTAATCACCTCGTCGGCCCGGCCGAGGAGCCAGAAATAGCCATCATCGTCCTGGATGGAGTAGTCGCCGGTGAGGTAGTTGCCGGGGAAGCGATTCCAGTATACCTCCTTGTACCTTTCGGGGTCGCCGTAGAGGGTCATGAGCATCCCGGGCCACGGCTTTCTGATGACCA
>CAYGYF010000051.1:0-10688 GCA_964354065.1 uncultured Dehalococcoidia bacterium
AGCGCGGCCCCAGCTCCCTCATCCGCGAGGTCATCCGCCAGCGCAAGAAGGACCTTTGGCTGGGCGCCAAGTTCACCTGGGTGGCCGCCGCCCTCCTGGTAGGCGGCGGCTGCGCCTCCAAGCTGGACGTCGGCTTCTTCCTCTTCGGGCCCATCATCGAAAACGCCATCCGCGAGGGCCAGGTCAAGGTCTACGAGTACAGCAACGTGGTCATGACCAACCGCATCATGGCCGGCGCCATGGGCCTCCCCTTTATCGCCGTCCGCTCCTTCGGCGGCACCGACGGCTTCAAGTACTCAGGCGCCAAGCTCATCGAGGACCCCTACACCGGCCAGCCCATCACCGTCGTGCCCGCCCTCAACCCCGACGTAGCCCTCATCCACGTCCACCAGGCCGACATCTACGGCAACGCCCGCATCTTCGGCACGGGCATCTCCCACACCGAGGCCGCCCTGGCCTCCAAGAAGGTCATCATCTCCACCGAGGAGATCATTGACACCGAAGACATCCGCCGCGACCCCGGCCGCACCACCATCCCCTACTACGTGGTCGATGCGGTGGTGCACACCCCCTTCGGCGCCCTGCCCGGCACCGTCCAGGGCTGCTACGCCTCGGACACCCCCCACGTCATCGAGGTCATGGGCGCGGTCATGCGCGGCCTCATGGAGCCCTACCTCGAGAAGTGGGTCTACAGCCTCGAATCCCACCAGGAGATGCTGGAGAAGCGGATGGGCGTGGCCAAGCTCCTCGAGCTCCAGCAGCGGGAGACGATAAAGGAGGGATACCGGGTGTGATGCTGTTGTCACCCTGAGCGAAGCGAAGGGTCTGGAGGAGGCGGGGTTGCCGCCTCTCCACCCCAGATTCTTCGTCCGCCTCCAGCGGACTCAGAATGACAGAATCGGAGACCATGCTTTCAAGAGTGCCTAGGATGAACCAAGAAAGGGCGCAGTCATGAGCGAGAAGGCTACCCACTTCAGCGAGAGGGAGCACCAGATCTGCGCCGTCGCCCGTATGGTCGAGGACGCCAAGACCTACTGGGTCACCGGCGGCGGCAGCCCCATGGCCGCCATCCTCCTGGCCAAGAAGCTCTACGCCCCCGATGCCGTCTACGTCACCGAGGACGGTGTCCTCGGTGCCGAGCCGGCCCTCCCCATCGACCCGATCATGAACATGGTCAGCTCCCGGGCCGGCTATCGCGCCCTCCAGTGGGGCACGATGAACACCATCGGCTTCCACGCCCAGATCGGCCTCATGGACTACGGCATCGTCAACACCCTCCAGGTGGACCAGTACGGCAACATCAACTCCACCGCCATCGGCGACTACGAAGGCGAGCACCGCCGCTTCGGCGGCCCCGGCGGCGCCGACTCCATCGCCGCCCTCTGCTGGCACACCATCCTCCTTACCGACCAGCAGCGGCGCAAGTTCGTCCCCCGCGTCGACTTCATCTCCTCGCCCGGCTTCCTGGACGGCTCGCCCGGCGCCCGCGAGAGGGCCGGCCTGCCCCGCGACACCGGCCCCTGGCGAGTGGTCACCCCCTGGGCCGTCTTCGACTACGACGACAGCCGCCGCCTACGCCTCTCGGCCGTGTCCCCCTTCGTGACGGTGGACCAGGTGCTGGAGGAGATGGACTTCCAGCCAGCCATGGCCGACAAGATCGAGACGGTGGAGACGCCCAGCGAGGAGGAGCTGCTGATCCTGCGCACCGAGCTGGACGCGCGCGGCCAGATCACCGACGTCGGCTGCTGGATCGAGCTGCGGGACGACGAGTTCGTCTTTGTCGAGACGGAGGGCGGCGGCGATACCTCCCTGCCCCGAAGCTGGTAAACGTCACCTACTACTTCTGCTCCCAGCGCTGCAAGGAAGACTTCGACGCCGACCCTGTCAAGTACTTGCTCAAGAAGTAGCGGCCTAAGGTAGTGCACCGAAGGGCAAGCGCACGGCAGGAGAAAGGTTGGCGTCAGGCAGGGGCTGGCCGGGTCTGCTAGGCTGGGGTTGTAGACGCGTTGCGCCCCGCCGAAGAGGCGCATAGGGGGGTGGAAGCATGTGGACGTCTACCTTGAAGCTCGCCTCTGGCGCGATACCGACAGCAGTTTTGTCGCTGGTTATCGGGGCCGCCTGCAGCGCCGACGGCGGCGAGCCAGCGGCCGCAGGCCGGGTCGGGCTCCGTGAACACCTTGCGACAGATGCGACAGCGGAAGCGCCGCTTCCACAACAGTAGCCACACGGGCTTCCTCCAGATCTTGGCGTCCTTCTTGCGCTGCCCATGCCACTGGTGCACCTGCCACGTCCTTCGCCCACAGCGGGGGCAGGCCGCCTCCTCGTTGCTGTAGCGGGCCACCACCTCTATGTGGTTCTCCCACTCCTTGCTCCCCAGCACCACCAGCCCGCGCAGCCGCAGCTTTATCGTGATAACATCGTTCTGCACCTGACCTCCTTTCTAGCCTTGGCTGTCTGGTTTGCTCTAAGGCTACCAGGAATGTCAGGTGCTTTTCGCTAACTCATCTCAACTGTACCCACACTGAAGAATGTAGAGCCGAAGAACCGCAGGGCTTGACGATGTGAGCGCTACCGGTTATCTTATTTGCACTCGTGCCCTTCAGCTAGCCGCCGCCGGAGGAGATCAAGCCGCGGGGCCTGCCCCTATCCCTCTGGAGGAAATGGCGCACTGCGGCAGTTGGCAGGAGAAAAGAGATGGCAGCATAGTCACGCTCACATATACCTCCCTTGCCCGGGTTTGCCATTGGAAGGGCGGCCTGAACCAGGAGCGGCCGCTTCCCAGAGAGTGAGCGCGATGTTGCCACCCCTGCCGCGGCGACTGCACAGCCTCCTTCCCTGGCTCATCTCAGCCACGGCCATAGCGCTGGCACTGATCGCCTTTGCTCTAGCCCTCCAACCCAGACAAAGAGCACCACGACCGACCCCCTCTGCCGACCCGGTAGACCCCGTAAACGGCATCGTTGGCTCCCTGGTCTCGGTCCTCTATCGCCTTCGCTGGTGGCTGCTGCCCGTAGTGCTCATCGCCCTGGTAGTCGGCATCGTGTCTGGACCGGGGGCGACCGAAAACCTCAAGAGAGGCGGCTTCCAAGACCCAGCGAGCGAATCCACTCAGGCTGAGGCCATCCTCAGGGAAAAGCTAGGCATCGGCGTCGCCGACATCGTGGTCACCTTTGGCAGCGACAAGTTGGCAGTGTTTGACCAGGACTTCAGGACAAGGGTTGAAGCGGTTCTCGATGAAGCGAAGCGGGACCCTGCCCTGGACGGGATCGTGTCACCATACGCCGGAGATAATCAGGCGCTGGTCTCCAAGGACGGCCACCTGACCTACGCCGTGATCACCCTGCGGGGCGACGACGACGCAAAGGTGGAGGCCTTCCGCCGGCTCAAGCCCATGTTCCACCCCGAAGGCATCGAGACAAACGTGGGCGGTCAGGTGGCGTATGTGGAAGCGGCCGAACGGGTCGCCGATTCAGACCTTAGGCGAGCGGAGCTCATCACCTTCCCCGCCGTGTTCGTCCTGTTACTCATCGTCTTCGGGAGCGCGACCGCCGCCGCTATGCCGCTTCTGGTAGCTGCCCTCACCATCATATCGGCGTCTCTGCTCCTTGGAGTGCTGGGACATTGGGTCGATGTCTCTGTCCTTAGTGTCAATCCCATGACCCTCCTGGGCCTCGCCCTATCTGTGGACTACTCGCTGCTCATTGTGAATCGCTTCCGGGAGGAGCTCGAGACCAACGTGTCCGTACAAGCCGCCCTGGCGCGCACGGTCGCCACCGCGGGACGCTCTGTGGCCCTTTCGGGGATGGCCGTGGCAGCAAGCCTCCTCGGCCTGCTCTTCTTCCCCGTGATGCATGTTCGTAGCCTGGGCATCGGTGGTATCCTGGCGGTGGTTACGGCCGTGGTCTGGTCCCTGACCGGGCTGGTGGTTGTCCTGGCCATCCTAGGACGCAGGCTCGACAGATTCAGCCTCCCCTGGTCCTGGTCAACGGGAGGCGCGTCAAGCCTGTGGAGGAATCTCTCCCAGTGGGTCATGCGCCACCCCGTCGCGGTTCTTTGCCTGGTGCTGGTCCTGCTGCTCACGCTCGCATGGCCTGCGCTGCGCCTGCGCACCTCCTCCCATGACCCTCGGATGCTGCCCGCCAGCGAAGAAACGTACCAATCCTATGACCTCTTGCGCTCCAGCGGTGCCTTCGACCCTCGTGAGACCGCCCCCATTCAGATCGCGGTTCAATCCCAGGGCCCCATAATCGGCCAGACTAACGTGAGCGCGCTATACGATTACGTGGCGGTGCTGGCGGCGACGCCGGGGGTAGAGCGCGTCGACAGCGTGTTCGGCCCCGACAGATCGTTCACCAAGGAGGAGTACCAGCGGATCTTCGAGGAGCACCCAGAGGCCGTCGCACAGTACGCACAGGGCGACACGACACTGGTGACGGTGATTGGGAAGGCCGACCCAATGTCCGGCCAGACTCGGAACCTGATCAAGCAAGTACGGAGCATTACTCCCCCGCCCCAGCTACGGGCGGACGTTGGGGGAGCCACGGCGGCAGAGATCGACCAAGAGGCTGGTGTGATGCGGGCCCTGCCCTTTGCGCTCGGCTTCATCGCCTTCGTGATGTTCGTCGCTCTATTCATGTTCTTCGGATCCGTGGTAGTGCCGATCAAGGCCATCGTGATGAATGTGCTGTCGCTAGCGGCCACCTTCGGAGTGCTGGTGGCGATCTTCCAGGAGGGACTCCTGCACCAGTTCCTCGGGTTTCACCCCCTCGGTGCGATCGACATCACTCTGCTACTTGTCATCGCGGCCTTTGCCTTCGGCCTGTCGATGGACTACGAGATCTTTCTCCTGAGCCGGATCAAGGAGGAGTACGATAGGAGCGGCGACAACCGGGCGAGCGTGGCCTCTGGACTGGAGCGAACAGGGCGGGTCATCACCGGTGCGGCTGCCATCATGGTGGTGGTGGTAGCTGCCTTTGCTGCCGGCCAATTCCTATACATAAGAGAGCTGGGCGTGGCGGTGGTCTTTGCCGTGGCGCTGGACGCAACGGTGGTGAGAGTGCTGCTGGTGCCCGCGGCCATGCGCCTCATGGGCCACTTCAACTGGTGGGCGCCGCAGCCGCTGATCGCACTCCGACGGCGGTTGACGGGCGCTGCCCCGGCCCAAATAGAGTGAACTGGGCCAGCTACAGCGAGTAGTCTGTTGATGGCTACCGGAAGAGATCCCTCTCCTCCGGCCGAATGAGCTGCCGGGCGGAGCCTTCCGCCCGCTGGTAATCGAACCCGCGCACGATGGCCACCGGCACCCGCGAGAGCTTCCCCATCACCAGCTCGGCCGCCCCTGCCAACTCGTCGGCCACGGCCATGGTGCTCACCCGCAGGACGTAGCCGTGCGGGTCCGCCTGGCCCACATAGTCCAGGAAGGGACTCATCCCCGCCAGGCCCACCGCCACGTTGGTGTGGCCCTCCCGCCAGGGCCGGCCGAAGGTGTCGGAGACGATCACCGCCACCGCCACGCCCAGCTTCTCCCCGATGGCGGCCCGTATCCCCTCCGCCGACCGGTCGGGATCCTCCGGCAGCAGCGAAACCATCTCGCCGCCGCCCACGTTGGAGGCATCGACCCCGGCGTTGGCGCACACGAACCCCTGCTTGGTCTCGGTGATCAGGACGCTGCCCTCCTGGCGGACGATGCGCCGGCTCTCCCCCAGGATCACCTCCAGCAGGCGCGCGTCCTTGCCCATCCGAGCGGCCAGCTCCCGGGCGTAGGGCGACGGCTCCACCTCTCGCAGGTTCACCAGCCGCCCTTCCGCTTTGGAGACGACCTTCTGGGTGACCACCAGCACGTCGCCGCCCTCCAGGCTCATCCCCTGCCGTCGGACGGCCTCCACGATCAGCGCCGCCAGGTCATCGCCAGGGCGAACCTCGGGCAGGCCAATCAGGCCGATGATCTCGATCTCGGGGGTCATTTCGGAAGGGTGTCGCCGATGCCGGCGATCTTCAGGCCGGTGTGCGCCTTGTAGGTCTTGGTGAGGTTCAAGAGAAGGGCGGTGAACTCCTCCAGGTAGCGGCTGTTGGCCAGGCCGCCGCCGTCCAGCGCCCGCACCCCCGCGATCTCCTCCGCCAGCGCCATCACCTTGGCCTTGGCCTCCGGGTGGTCGCTGCACACCACCACGTCGGCCTCCATCGGTCGCTCCACCTTCATCAGGTCGCTCGCGTCCAGGTGGTGGAACCCGGCCACCACCTGAGCCCGAGGCAGCAGCGCCTGGGCCTGCTGGGCAGCCGACCCCTCGGGCACGGCGATGGCAGTGATCCTGCCGCCCTCGAAGGAGAGAGGCGATACCACGTCCACCACCATCTTGGCCCCGATCGCCCCCACCAGCGCCGCCAGGGTGTCCCGGTGGCCAGCGAAGGGAATCGTCACGAACACGATATCGCTCCTCTCCACTGCCTCCTGGTTCACCACCCCCACGGCCTCGGCCCCAGCGACCCGCGCCTTGATCTTCTCCACCGCCTCCTGCGCCCGCTCCGGCCTGCGGGAGCCGATGACGATCGGGTAGCCGGCGGCGGCGAATCGGGCGGCCAGGCCCAGCCCTTCGGGGCCCGTTCCCCCTATGAAGGCGAGCACTTCAGCGCACATGGCGAGCCATTATACTATTTGTGCCGAAGCTGTTGCCACTGCCAGAACCAGCCGCTAGAATGGAGAGACCTACGCCCCCTGGGAAGGCGGCGAGGGGTGCTCCTTCCCAGGTCTCTCAATACGCTGCGGCCGTGCCGTACGAGGCAGAGCGCCCCCGCAAAAGCCAATATCCGGAGCGTCGGCTGCGTCGCAAGACCGGTGACAGCGACGGTGGCTTTAGGCACGGCATGGCAGATACCCATCACCGCCCGCCCATCGACCTCGATGAGACGCTGACCAGGGTTGTGGCCGGCGGCATCCTGCCGAGGCAGGATGCCTATCGGCTCATGCGGGCCACGGGCAGCGAGCTATTGGCCCTTATGCTCGCCGCCGGCCTGGTGCGCGATCGCCACAAGGGACGCACGGCAACCTACTCCCGCAAGGTGTTCGTCCCTCTCACCAATCTCTGCCGCCAGAAGTGCGGCTACTGCACCTTCGCCAGAGCCCCGGACGACCCCCTGGCTCACACCATGACCCCCGACGAGGTCCTGGCCGTGGCCGAAGCAGGCAGGCGGCAGGGTTGCAAGGAGGCCATGTTCAGTCTCGGCGAAAGGCCCGAGGAGGTATACCCGCACGTACGCGAGCAACTGGCCCGCCTGGGGCATCGCAGCATGATCTCCTATCTGCGGGCTATGTGCCAGCTCGTCCTGGAACAGACGAAGCTCCTGCCTCACGCCAACCCTGGCATTCTCACCCGCGAGGAGATGGCCGAACTCAGAGAGGTCACCGCCAGCATGGGCCTCATGCTGGAAAGCGTCAGCGCCCGCCTCCTAGCCCCCGGCGGCCCCCACTGGAAGTGTCCCGGCAAAGCGCCCACGGCAAGGCTGGCCACCATCAGCTACGCCGGCGAGATGAACGTGCCCTTCACTACCGGCCTCCTCATCGGCATCGGCGAGACGCCCGAGGAGCGGGTCGATTCCCTCCTCGCCATCAAAGAGCTGCACGAGAGATACGGCCACATCCAGGAGGTCATCGTCCAGAACTTTCGGGCCAAGGAGGACACCCCCATGCGCCACAGCCCGGAGCCGTCGCTGCTGGACATGGTCAGGACCATCGCCGTGGCCCGCCTCATCCTGGGCGACAAGATGAACATCCAGGCGCCCCCCAACCTGGCACCCGATTCCTACCAGCTCTACCTGTTCGCTGGCATCAACGACTGGGGCGGCGTCTCACCTGTCACCAGCGACTTCATCAACCCAGAGGACCATTGGCCGAAGATCAGCGAGCTCAAGGCCGTCACCGAAGAGGCTGGCTTCGAGCTGCGGGAGAGGCTGGCCATCTACCCCGAATACGTGGCCCGGCGAAACGGCTTCGTGCGGGAGCCATTGCGGCAGCGGATCCTCGCCTGCACCGACCCCGACGGCTACGTGCGAACGGAGGAAGAAAGATGGTAGGCGGCGCCTCTGACCCTTCCCGTCTCCTTGAGCTGCGCTCTGCCTGGCAGCGCCTGCTGAACGCTATCGACCCGCCCTTGGCTCGCATCCTGGACAAGAGCCTGGAGGGCAAGGACATCTCCCCAGAGGAAGCGGTCGTCCTCTTCGAGGCCGAGGACCCAGCCCTCAACGCCCTCATCCTGGTAGCCGACGAACTCCGGCGCAGAACCGTCGGCGACACGGTCACCTACGTCATAAACCGCAACATCAACTTCACCAACGTCTGCATCAAACGCTGCGGCTTCTGCGCGTTCAGTCGCGGCTACCGCGAGGAAGAGGGTTATTCCCTGCCTATCGAGGAGCTGGTCCGCCGCGCCAGGGAAGCCTGGGAGCTGGGGGCTACCGAGGTCTGTATTCAGGCCGGCCTACCGCCCAAAATGGACGGCCACCTCTACGTCGATATCTGCCGGGCGATCAAGCAGGAAATCCCCGATATCCACATCCACGGCTTCTCGCCCGAGGAGGTGCTCTACGGTGCCGTCAGGTCACGCACCAGCGTGGAGGACTACCTGAGGATGCTCAAGCAGGCCGGCGTCGGCAGCCTGCCCGGCACCTCCGCCGAGATCCTGGACGACGCCGTGCGCCGGGTCATCTCCCCCGGCAGGATCAGCACCAACGACTGGATCCAGGTGGTCACCACCGCCCACAGGCTCCACATCCCTACCAGCTCTACCATCATGTACGGCCACCTGGAGAACTCCCGCCATAAGGCAGAGCACCTGGCCCTCCTGCGTGACATCCAGAAGGAAACCGGCGGCTTCACCGAGTTCGTCCCCCTCAGCTTCGTTCATTGGGAGGCCCCCATGTACAAGAGGGGTCTCATCCAGGATGTTAGGCCTGGGGCCACAGGCGCCGAGGTGGTGAAAATGTACGCCGTATCGCGCCTGATGCTGAACAACTGGATCCCCAATATCCAGGTCTCCTGGGTCAAGGAGGGACCCAAACTCGCTCAGTTCTGCCTGAACGCCGGGGCCAACGACTTCGGCGGCACCCTCATCAACGAGAGCATATCCACCGCCGCCGGCGCTACCCACGGACAGCTCATGCGCCCCAGGGACCTGCGGAGGCTGATTCGCGATGTGGGCAGGACCCCCGCCCAGAGATCCACCACCTACGCCATACTGAAGCGCTTCGACGCCGCCGACGAACCCCCGGACATCCTCGACACCGTGCAGCCCGATGGAGACAGGTTTGGCTCCTACCTGCCTGCCGGCAGGCAGGTGAGCAGCTAACCAAGCCTGCCCTGAGCCGAGTCGAAGGGCCTGCCCCAGCAATGTAGGGCAGGGCTGGGGCCCTGCCCCCAACCCCCCAACCAGGTTCGTCATCGTATAATAGAAGGCAAATCAACAGCCGCTATCCTTCCCTCCTACCTCGATGGCAAGAACCGTAGTCGCCGTCGCCGCCCTTCTCCTGCTGGTCGGCGCCACTGTGGGCACTTTTCTCCTCCTGGCCCGCGCCGCCACGCCCTCCGACCCCATATCCAGGGCCGCTGCTCCCTTCGGCTACGACCTCGTCGGCTGGGAGATCCGCCACGTCCTCAACCGCTGGCTCTACCAGGTCGGCCACCTCTTCGGCGACGGCCCCAGCACCGAAGAGGAGACCGCCGCCCTCCAGCGATATTTCGCCCTGGCTACTGAGGCGGCGTCCCTGGAGCCCCAGGTGACGGACGGCGGCGATGAAGCCCTCCGCCTGACCCTGGACGACAAGCTCGGGCAGCAGCAACGCCTGGAGAACCAGGTGGAGGCCATTCTGGAGAAGCGGCTCTCGCAGGTACTCCGGGACGAGGGCCTCACCACCTCCCTCCCCCTCTTCTCCCGGGTACGCTTCGTCTTCCCGCCGGTGGACTTCGAGCTCGACCAGCCACCGCAAATACTGGTCATCTCCCCTCGCGAGCGCATTGCCGTCCAGCGGACCATCCTCCTCCGCAGCCGGCTGACCTCAGAAGAGGTGACGGCCCTGGAGGAAGAAACAGCGGCCACCGGCGTGTCCAGCCTGGTGACCGACATTGGCGGCCTGGGCACTTATCCCAGCACCGTGCCCAGGCGCTCCACTTATGAGGCTCTGGTGGACGCCGTCGCCCACGAGTGGCTCCACAACTACTTCTTTTTCCACCCTCTGGGCCGCCACTTCACCGACAGCCAGACCACGCGCACCCTTAACGAGACAGCCGCCAACATCGGCGGGCACGAGATCGGCCGTCTGGTCAGGCAGCGTTTCCCCCTGCCGGAATCAGGCGTCGCCGATACGGATAGGGAACCGGAAAAGCCGAAGATCGATTTCAAGAAGGAGATGCGCGCCCTGCGCCTGGACGTGGACAGGCTCCTGGGGGAAGGAAAGATCGACGAGGCGGAAGCGTTGATGGAGGAGAGACGAAAGTTCCTGGCCGAAAACGGCTACTACATCCGCAAGATCAATCAGGCCTACTTCGCCGTCGGTGGCCAGTACGGCGACACGCCCGAGTCCAGCAGCCCCATCGGCCCCAAGCTGACGGAGCTGCGGCGCCTCAGCCCCTCCCTGGGCGAGTTCATCCGGACGGTGGCCCAGATCACCAGTGAAGCGGACCTCGACCGCCTGCTGGCCGA
>CAYGYF010000052.1:0-10100 GCA_964354065.1 uncultured Dehalococcoidia bacterium
ACTACGGCATCGGCATGCAGATCCTGGTGGACCTGGGGCTCAAGCAGATCCGCCTCCTCACCAATAACCCCTCCAAGCGAGCGGGGCTGGAGGGCTACGGCCTCCAGGTGGTGGAACGCATCCCCATCCTGGCCGAGCCGAACCCGCACAACATGCGCTATCTGGAGACGAAGCGCGATAAGCTGGGCCACATCCTGGACATCGTGAGGTAGCGGGAGGGACTTCTTGCCTGGCAGCACTTTCGAAGGGCGCCTGTGGGGCGAGGGCCTGAGCATCGCCATCGTCGTCTCTCGCTTCAACGACCTGGTAACCCGCCAGCTCCTGGCCGGCGCCGAGGATGGCCTGCGCCGCCACGGCGTCGAGGCCGAGGGCGTGGACGTGGCCTGGGTGCCCGGCGCCTTCGAGATCCCCTTGACCGCCCGCAAGCTGGCCGAGAGCGGGCGCTACCAGGCGGTGATCTGCCTGGGGGCGGTGATTCGCGGCGAGACGCCCCACTTCGAATACGTCGCCACCCAGGTGAGCAGCGGCATCGCCCAGGCCAGCCTGGAGACCGGCGTGCCGGTCATCTTCGGCGTCATCACCGCCGATAGCCTGGAGCAAGCCCTGGAGCGGGCGGGCGGCAAGATGGGCAACAAGGGCTACGAGTCCGCCGCTTCCGCCATCGAGATGGCCAACCTGATGCGGGGGCTGCGGCCCGACTAAGCGTCGCTCCTCGCAACGTCTGGTAAGAGCCGCCACGGGCGGCTTTTCTGTGGCAATGGGATCAGAGCAGAATCGGCGCTGGTTTTGGCGTCTGACCGCCCGCTGGGCGGCCAGCGCTGGCGCCCTCTGGGTAGCCTCGCTGGCCGTGCCTGGCATCGACTTCCAGGGGTGGGAGGCGGTGCTGGCGGCGGCGGGCATCTTCACCGGAGTGGGCCTGGTCGTTCGCCCCGTGGCCATGCGCCTGAGCTTTCCCGTCCAGTGCCTCACCCTGGGGCTGTTCACCTGGGTGGTGAGCGCCGGAATGCTCGCTCTCACCGCCTGGCTATCGGGCCAGGTGGGTGTGGGGTTCAGCGTCGACGGCGTGATCGCCGCCTTCGTGGGGGCTCCTCTCGTCGGAATCGTCAGCTTCTTCTTCGAGAGGGTGCTGCGGTAGATTCTCCCGTGGCTGGTTCACACGTAGAGAGCGAATCCTCCACCCCCGCCTGAAGGTCATTAAGAGAACAAAGGCTCAAGCCCGGCATGGCGCCATGTAGCGGAAGCCTTTAGGCTTCCACCCCATGGCATGGAGGCCTGAAGGCCTCCGCTACTGAAGGCGGGGGCATATCGGCCGAAGGCTGATCCGCCTCTGGCGGAGATTCTCTTGTCGATGCCGCGCCCCTCAGGGTGCGGTCGTGGAATCTTATTCCACCGACGGCGCTGCGGTAGACCTATTCCGTCACCTTGTACACGTGGTCGCCGCCCCGGCAGCGGTCCGTCGTCTTGATGCCCACGGAGTCGCCCGGCCCAGCCTCCTGGACGTTTTCGTGCTCGATCTGCATCGATTCCACCACCTGCTGCAAGTCGGTGGTGTGGCCCTTGATGTGGATGGTGTCCCCCACCTTCAATTTGCCGCTGAGATCGATGCCGGCGACCTCGATGCGGGCGAAGTAGTCCCTTACTTGACCGATCTCTTCCTCTTCAGCCATGGTAGCCTCCGTTTCTCTCGCCAAATGCATGCCTTCGAGGCGAAATGTAGCACTGGCGGCCGCGGTTTTCAATACCCTGCGCCTGGGCAGCTATCAGGTGAGGGCAGGGAACTCACCCACCGACGGAGAACCAGTGGCGAATCCTTTCAGAGGTTGCCTTAAGTGCCAAAAATGCCGCAAAATATAACTTACAGTGGTTGACACTGAGGCTTGCCAATCATACAATCTACCTCGCCGCCTAGAATCGGCGATAGATTTCCTAATATTTGTGGAGGTTTGTGGGTGCGAACCCGGCTCCCTCTAGAGGGGATGGAAGCTCAGCCCCGTCCCACCCGCTGGATCAACCTCAGTCGGGCCTGTAGCCTGTTGGGGGTGAACGAGTCCACCCTGCGCCGCTGGGCCGACGCCGGCCACATCCGCTCCTTCCGCACCCCCGGCGGTCATCGCCGCTTCGCCGAGGATGACCTACGGGCCCTTATGGCCGGTCAAGGACGGCCGTCCGCCTACGGCGGATACGGCTCCCTCGGTCATCTGGCCCTGGTGCGCATCCGCCGTCGCCTTCAGAGAGGCAAGAGCCACCAGTCTCAGTGGTATGCTAGCCTTGGAGAGGACCGCCGCGACAACATGCGGGCCCTCGGTCGGCGATTGGTGAACCTGGCCTCCGAGTATCTGGCTCAGGGGAACCGTCGCTCTCGTCTCCTTCAGGAGGCTCGCCAGATCGGCCACGAATACGGAAAAGAGGCCGCCGAGAGAGGCCTGCCCATACACGATGCCGTCGAGGCCTTCACCTTCTTCCGCAAGGGGCTCGATGACGCCGCCATAGAGGTGGCCCACCGCAGCAATCTGTCGGCGGATGAAGCGGTGGAGGTCTGGGAGCTCCTGGCTGGCCTGGCCGATCAGGTTCTTCTGGCCATCACCGAAGCCCACGCCCAGGTGCCACCCCCGCTGGCTGCTCCGGCCGAGGGGCGCTAGAGAGGAAGGGGATGCTAGGGGTTACGCGCCTCCTGTGCGGGACGGCCACTCCCGGAGATGCCTTGCGGTTTGGTCGCCAGAGCGACCGCCTGCCCCCTCACCTCCTCCACTACTCCGCCGACAAGAAGCCAGTCGTGGTGTGGAACCTGATCCGCCGCTGCAATCTGTTCTGCGCCCACTGCTACAGCGACTCTCACGACCAGGACTACCCCGGCGAGCTGACCACCGAGGAGTGCCAGCGGGTCATCGATGACCTGGCCCAGTTCGGCGTGCCGGTCATCCTGTTCTCCGGGGGCGAGCCTCTGTTGCGGCCCGATCTGTTTGCCCTCATCGCCTACGCTCAGGAGCGGGGGATCCGCGCCGTCATCTCTACCAATGGCACCCTCATCACCCCTTCTCTGGCCGAGGAGATGCGCGACCTCGGCCTCTCCTATGTGGGGGTCAGCATCGACGGGCCGGAGCAGGTCCACGACAAGTTTCGCGGCAAGAAGGGGGCCTTCCAGGAAACCCTGAACGGCATTCGCGCCTGCATCGACGCTGGCCTCCGCGTCGGTATCCGCGTCACCCTCACCGCCTTCAATCACCAGCACCTGGACGAGCTCTTCCGCCTGATCGAGGAGGAGAATATCCCCCGCGCCTGCTTTTATCATCTGGCCTACGCCGGCCGCGGCGAGCGCATCCAGCGCTACGACCTCTCTCACGAGGAGACTCGCGCCGCCGTGGACAACATCTTTCGCTGGACGCAGGACTTCCACCGCCGCGGCATCGCCAAAGACATCCTGACCGTCGATAATCACACCGATGGCGTCTACCTTTACCTGAGGATGAAGGAAGAGCAGCCCGAGCGGGCGGCCGAGATCCTCCAGATGCTGCGCTGGAACGGCGGCAATCAGTCGGGGGTGGCCGTGGGCGACATCGACAACCTGGGCAACGTCCACGCCGACCAGTTCTGGTCGAGCTACTCCTTTGGCAACGTGCGGGAGCGCCCCTTCAGCCAGATCTGGACGGACACTAGCGACCCGGTGATGGCCGTCCTCAAGAATCGCCGGGGGCATATCAAGGGCAAGTGCTCCCGCTGCTCTCACTTCGACATCTGCAACGGCAACCTGCGGGTGCGGGCCTGGTCCCACTACAGCGATATGTGGGCCGAAGACCCAGCCTGCTATCTGACGGAGGATGAACTAGGAATAGCGGAGGAACGGGAAACAAGGGCCACGGAACGACGGCCGGGGGCCGCCCAGATCTCGGTCCCTGTTGCATGTTCCTTGTTCGAAGGGAAAGGAGAAACGCCTGATGCGTAGGGCCGTGGTACTACTCATGGGACTGGTGGTGGCGGGGGGGGTGGTTTTGCTCACGAGCGCCTGTGGTGGAGGAGGGGAGGAGAAGGCCAGCCCCACGCCGAGCGCGCGGGCGACAGGCACAGCGGCGGCTTCGCCAGCGGCCGCGGCAACCGGCGCCTCTGCCGCGGCAACCGGCGCACCGGCGACCTCGTCTCTGACGGGGGATGCCAAGGCCGTGTACACACTGGCCAGCAAGGGCACCGAGGCGATCTACAGGGCGACCTATGAGATATCGTCCACCACTCAGGGCGAAAGCTCCGAGGGGACTATGACCATCTACGCGAAGCCGCCCAAGAGCCGCTTCGATAGCATCTCCACCGCTCCCGGCGAGGCAGAGCCCACCGAGGGCCGTTTCATCTCCACCGATGGGGATAGCATCACTTGCAGCAAGACGGCCGGCGAGTGGACCTGCACGAAGTTTGCCGCTGGCCAGGCGATCGAAGAGCCCTCCACTGCTGTCGATGAACAGGAAGTCCAGAAGTACGACGTCAGCAAGACCGATGGCCGCAAGATCGCCGGACAGGACACCGATTGCTTCCTCATGCGGCCCAAGCCAGGGCAGACCGACCTGCCTGATGAAACCGAGCTTTGCCTGAACGATGACGGCATCCCGCTCTACTCGCAGGCGAAGGGGCCTGGCACCGATACTACCGTCGTAGAGGCTACCGACTACTCCGGTTCGGTCTCGGACGCCGACTTCGAGCCTCCGGCCGAGCCGCAGGCCCTTCCCTGAGGGGTATCAGGGGGGCCATGGGCTTCTATCCCATCTTCTTGGAGATAGCTGACCGGCCCTGCCTGGTGGTGGGCGGTGGCGCCGTAGCTCAACGCAAAGTGGAAGGGCTACTGGCCGCAGGCGCCCAGGTGACCGTCGTCAGTCCCCGGCTCACCGCCGGGCTGGTGGCCCTGCGCCAGCAGGGTTGCATCCAGCACATCGCCCGCGGCTACGCGCCCGGCGACCTGGCCGGCTTCATCCTGGCTATCGTGGCCAGCGACGATAGAGCGGTGAACGATGCGGTGGCCCAGGAGGCCCGCCAGCGGGGCGTCTGGGTCAACGCGGTGGACGACCCAGCGAACTGCGACTTCATTATGCCCTCGGTGGTCCGCCGCGGCGACCTGATGATCGCCATCTCCACCGGCGGCGGCAGCCCGGCCCTGGCCCGCAAGGTGCGGGAGGACCTGGAGGAGTTCCTGGGGGAGGGCTATGACCTCCTCCTGGATCTGGTGGCGGAGGTGCGTCAGGAGCTGAAAGGGGAGGGCCTACAGCCGCCGCCCGCCGCCTGGAACGCTGCCCTCGATCGGGAGCTAAGGGCGCTTCTGATCCAGGGGAAGCGGCAACAGGCCAGGGAGCGCCTTCTGCGGGCCCTGACGGCCCACGCAGAGGCTGATACGAGATAGAGGGTTGTGAAATCATGTTTGTGCTGGCGATCGGTATCAGCTACAGGACGGCGCCCCTAGAGGAGCGAGAACGGCTGGCCTTCAGCGCCGCCGAGCTGTCTGCTGCCCTCGCCCTCGTTCGCCAGAGACTGGGCGCGGGCGTTATCCTGACCACCTGCAACCGCACCGAGCTCTACCTGACCCCCGAGAAGGACGATGGGCCTGCCCAGCCCGTGGTGGAGCTTCTAGCGGCGGCCAGGGGCGTGGCGGCCCCGCCTGACCTCTCCCCCTTCTACGTGCTGCGCCAGGAGGAAGCGGTGCGCCACCTCTATCGGGTGGCCGCTGGCATCGATTCCATGGTCCTGGGCGAGGCCCAGATCCTCGGTCAGGTGCGGGATGCCCTGGCGGCGGCTGTCGAGGCGGATTCTCTGAACGCTGTCCTGTCGCGCCTATTCCATACTGCCATCCGCGTGGGCAAGCGAGTCCGCAGCGAGACGGAGATCGGCCGCTGCAAAGCCTCTGTTGGCTCCACGGCCGTGACTCTCGCCAGGAAGATCCTCGGCCAGTTGGACGGGTGCACTGTTCTGGTCATCAGCGCCGGCGAGGCGGGCAAACTGACCGTGAAGGGCCTGGCTGAGAGTGGCGTGTCCAGGATCCTGGTGATCAATCGCACCTACCAGCGGGCCCGCTCGCTGGCGGCCAAGCTGGGTGGCGAGCCGGTTCCTTTCGCTGAGCTTGTCCAGGCTCTGGCCGCCGCCGACATCGTCATCAGCTCCACCGGGGCCAAACGGTTCGTCGTCGGCCCCCGCGAGGTGGAGGCCGCCCTGGCCGGTCGCCAGGGGCGACCGCTGCTGTTCGTCGATATCGCCGTGCCCCGGGATATCGACCCCAGCGTGCGTTCCCTGCCCGGCGTGCACCTCTTCGACATCGACGACCTACAAGAAATGGGCCGACCCGACAGCCAGGAGCACCAGCGGGCGGTGGACAAGGTGGAAGCCCTCATCGAGGAGGAGGTGAGGCGCTTCATGGCCTGGTGGCGCTCCCTGGACATTGTGCCGGTCATCTCCGGCCTGCGCCAGCAAGCCGAAGCCATCCGTCGGGCCGAGCTAGACAGGACCCTGCGACGGCTGCCCAAGCTTTCGGACGGAGAGCGAGAGCGGATCGAGGCAATGACGGCGGCCATCGTCAAGAAGCTCCTCCACCAGCCCATCACCCGCCTGCGAGAGGAGCCGGACGGACAACGCTACTCTGAGCCGCTGCGGGAGCTATTTGGCCTGACAGAGGACGGGTCGTAGGGGCGCAGCATGCTGCGCCTGTACTACCGCCCCGACCCGTCGGGGCGGTGAGGAAGGCCTCGTGGCTGGCACCAGAACCTTCGTTATTGGCACCCGCGGAAGCCGCCTGGCCCTCCGCCAGACGGAGCTGGTGCTGGAGGCCCTCCAGCGGGCGCACCGCAAGGCCGTCTTCCAGGTAAAGACCATACGTACCACCGGCGACCGCCAGGGTAGCGTTGCCCTGTCCGAGTTAGGCGGCTGGGGCGTCTTCGTCAAGGAGTTGGAGCGGGCCCTTCAGTCCCGCCAGATCGATGTCGCTATCCACAGCCTCAAGGACCTGCCCACCGAGCTATCGGCAGGCCTGACGCTAGCGGCCATCACCGCTCGCGCCGATGTGCGGGATGTGCTGGTGTCCAGGGACGGCGGGGGCCTGGAATCGCTGCCCGCCGGCTCGCTGGTGGGCACGGGCAGCCCTCGCCGGACGGCCCAGCTCCTCGCCCTTCGCCCCGACCTGAAGGTAGCGCAGCTTCGCGGCAACGTGGACACTAGACTGCGCAAGGTCGCTGAGGGGGAAGTGGATGCGGCGGTGATGGCGGCGGCCGGCCTCGCTCGCCTGGGCCGTCTGGAGCGGGCCAGCGAGACGTTTTCGCTGGAGGCGATGCTCCCCGCCGTGGGCCAGGGGGCCCTGGCCCTGGAGGCGCGCCAGGACGACGCCGAGGTGCTGGCTCTGGTGGCAGCGGTCGAGCATCGCCCGACGCGCCTGGCCACCGCCGCCGAGCGGGCTTTCTTGCGCCGCCTGGGGGGTGGCTGTCATATCGCCGTGGCCGCCCTGGGGACGGTCGAGGGCGATAGGCTCCACCTGCGCGGCCTGGTGGCCGATACCGGCGGCCAGCGCATCTTGCGGGGGGAGATCGACGGGGCGGCCGACGAGGCGGGGGCTCTGGGCGAGCGGCTCGCCGAGCAGCTCCTGGCTCAGGGCGCTGCCGACATCCTGGCGGCGACGCCAGTTCCGTAGGGGCGCAGCATGCTGCGCCCCTACACTCAGGGCTAGAGCGTATGAGTGATGGCAAGATCTGGCTGGTGGGCGCCGGGCCGGGCGACCCCGGCCTGATCACCGTGGCCGGCCTGGCTCGCCTGGCCGAGGCCGATGTGGTGGTCTACGACCGCCTGGCCAGCCCGCGCCTGCTCGAGCACGCTCGCGCCGACGCCGAGCTCATCTACGTGGGCAAACAGGCCGGCGCCCACGAGCTATCGCAGGAGGAGATCAATCGCCTGCTGGTGGCGCGCGCCAGCCAGGGCAAGCGAGTGGTGCGCCTCAAGGGCGGCGATCCTTTCGTCTTCGGCCGCGGCGGCGAGGAGGGGGCTGCCCTGCGAGCTGCCGGCATCCCCTTCGAGGTGGTGCCCGGCGTCACGGCGGCGGTGGCCGCGCCCGCCTACGCCGGCATCCCCGTCAGCGACCGTCGCTTCGCTTCCTCCTTCGCCGTGGTCACCGGCCACGAGGACGTCGCCAAGGACGAGTCGGCCATCCGCTGGGACAAGCTGGCCACGGCCGTGGATACGATCGTGTTCCTGATGGGCCGCAAGACCCTCCCCCTCATCGTCGAGCAGCTCACGGCCCACGGCCGCCCCGCCGACACGCCGGTGGCCGTCGTCCAGTGGGCGGCCACGCCGCGCCAGCGGACGGTGGTGGGCACGCTGGCCGACATCGTCCAGCGGGCGGAGGAAGCTGGCCTCGGGGCGCCGGCGGTGACGGTGGTGGGGGACGTGGTGCGCCTGCGGTCCGCCCTCGCCTGGTACGAACAGCGGCCCCTCTTCGGCAAGCGGGTGCTGGTCACCCGCACCCGTCGCCAGGCCAGCGCCCTCGCCGACCTGCTGGCCCAGGAAGGGGCAGAGGCCATCGAGCTGCCCGTCATCCAGATTGTGGAGACGGTGGACGCCGAGCGGCTGGCCGAGGCCGTCGCCCGCCTGGCCCTGAGCTCGCCGAAGGGCGGCTACGACTGGCTGGTCTTCACCAGCGCCAACGGGGTGGAAGTGTTCTTCTCCCACCTGCGGCGCCTGGGGCGGGATGCCCGCGTCCTCGCTGGCGCCCGAGTGGCGGCCATCGGGCCGGCCACGGCGGATGCCCTGGCGGAGCGGGGCATCGTCGCTGATATCGTGCCCTCGGAGTTCATCGCCGAGGGCATCGTCGCTGCCCTGAAGGAGCAGGGCGTGTCCGGCCAGCGGGTGCTCCTGGCGCGGGCCGAGGACGCTCGCCCTGAGCTTGTCGAAGGGCTGCGCGCCCTGGGCGCCCACGTCGATGAGCTGCCCCTGTACCGCAGCGAGCTGCCGGAGCCCGACGCCGAGGTGCTGGCCCAGCTTCGCTCTGGCCAGATCGATATCGTGACCTTCACCAGCTCCTCCACCGTGCGCCACCTGGTGCAGATGCTGGGCGGCGACGTAGAATGCCTACGGAAGGCCGTCGTAGCCTGCATCGGGCCGGTGACCGCGAAGACCGCCGAGGAGCTGGGCCTGCGGGTGGACGTGATGGCCAGCGAGCATACGGTGGCTGGGTTGGTAAGGGCGATACGGGAGCGGCTGGGGCGGTGATTAGGAGGCGACGATGCCATCCCTGAAAGTTGACCAGATTAACCTCAATGAGCCGAGCACCGCAAATCAGTTGCTTGACTTTTTTGGCGCGGCAGCCAGCGATCGCGCCAATTATTTCGGCCTTCGCGTGGAACGGCAATACCACCTTGCCAGCCCGGACGGTCCTTTGCCTTCGTGCCCCGGATGGTATCTTATTCTGGAGGGGAACGGGCATCCATTGTACGTGGGGTCGGCGAAAAACCTTGATTCCCGCCTGAACTCCGACAACGGCTCTCGGGACGACTTCGGCAATCCACAGCGCAAATCTGATGACGCACGGAATCTCATCAAGAAGCTTCACTTAACGGCGGTGATCGGTCCCATGTCGGCTCTTGTCATTATTGAAACTGCCCTCTGTGGTGCGCTCAAGCTTTGTGGACCGCTCTCGGACCTCGATAGGGGCAATGTGGAGAAGTTCTTGGGTATCTTCCGTTCGAAAATCATTGCAAAGACAGGTGAGGCGTAACATGACCATCCGCACCCTGCCCCTCGCCTTCCGCCGGTTCCGGCGCCTGCGCCGCAGCGAGGGCCTGCGCCGCCTGGTGCGCGAGACCCGCCTCTCGCCCGCGGACTTCGTCTTCCCCCTGTTCGTCGCCCACGGTCAGGGCCTGCGGCGGCAGATCGCCTCCATGCCCGGCCAGTACCAGTTGTCGGTGGACCAGCTCGCGGCGGAGGCCCGCGAGCTCCTGTCGCTGGGCATCCCCGCCGTCCTCCTCTTCGGCCTGCCCGCCGCCAAGGACGAGGTGGGCTCCGAGGCCTATGCCCCCGACGGCATCGTCCAGCGGGCCGTGCGCGCCCTCAAGAAGGAGGCGCCGGAGCTGGTGGTCATCACCGACGTCTGCCTGTGC
>CAYGYF010000053.1:0-10025 GCA_964354065.1 uncultured Dehalococcoidia bacterium
CCGTACCTGTCGGCCTTGTGGGCGCGGATGAGAGAGAAGTCGCCCTTGAGGGCGTGCTCCAGAAGGTACTTGCGGCCGTTGAACTCCCGCGCCTCCTTGCCCTGCTCCACGACGGTGCCCACACCCACGGGGGTGTAGAAGGCGGCGATGCCCCCCTTGGCCGCTCGCATCCTCTCGCACAGGGTCCCCTGACCCAGCACCTCCAGCTCGACCTTGCCCTGCAGCACCCCCTGCTCGAAGGGGGTGAGAACGCGGGCAGGGGCGGCAGGGAAGGACAGGATGCCCTTCTTCACCTGCCCCCGCTCCATCAGCAGGCCGGGGTCGTACCAGTCGGGGGGGATCCTGATGATGGGTGCCATGCGCTGGCGCAGGACCTCCAGGAGCTGCTGGCCCCAGCCGCCGGTGTTGCCGACGATGGTCAGCTCCTTGACCCCCTTGCGGGCCACCGCAGCGATCAGGTAGCTGGGACACTCGCCCGGCCCGCCAAATCCGCCGATCATAACGGTGGCTCCGTCCGACATGTCGGCTACCGCTTCGTCGAAACTGCCCACGATCTTGTTTATCATTCGCCTCGACCCTCCAAAGATCCGGGAACTGCCGCATCACATAGCATCATCGAAAGCCCTTTACCTGTCAAGGAACCGCATAATACACTCTAAACGTAGGCCACAAAGGAACCCGCCACCGGCCCACCACGCCAGAGAGGAGCAGCATGGCCGAGAACAATGCCAGCTTTCAGGAGGCCCTGGAACGGGCCAGGCGCATGTCCGAGCGCTACGTGGAGCGGGGGCCTTACCAGTTCTTCCCCCTCAGCGACGTCGTCGAGGAGGTGCAGCGAGGCCTGGCCAAGAACCTGGTCAACCACGGCCACCTCTATTGCCCCTGAATGACTCTCAGCGGCGATCCCGGGGAGGATCGCAAGAAGATCTGCCCCTGCGAGCGGCATCACGAAGACATCGCCCGCGATGGCTACTGCATCTGAATGTTCTTCGTCAGCGAAGAGTTTCTTCGCAGATACGAGCAGACGGGCGAGATAAGCCCCAGCACCCTGGGAGAGGTCGCCCCCCTGGGCCAGACCCTCTTCCCCGCCGCGGGAGAAGCGGCCAGGCTGCCCAAGAGCAAGCGAGGGCCCCAACGGTAACTGGTTCGCCGTTGGTGGGTGAGCTTTCCAACCCCACGAGATGGTCCTACCCACCGAAGAAGAACGGGGCACCCCCAGCGAGGCAGCAGCCAGTAGAGCCAGATTCCCGCAAGAACAAGAAGCCGCTGACAACAATCTCAGCGGCTTTCGTTTTCGGATGCGCGGCGGGCTCTAGTCGGCCGAGGGCAGCACCTTCGGCTGGAGCAGCTTCATAGCCGTGCCACAGCAATGGATATTGCCCTCGCCCGGCTTAATACACAGCACCTCGGTGCCGCACACGTCGCACTGAAATCGCTTGCCTAGCTGGTTGGACATCGTCTCCACTCCCGTTATTGCTTCGGTTGCATGGGCTGGTCGCAGCAGGAGAGGTTTCCCTCGCCACCCTTGGTGACGATCATCTCCGTGCCGCACTTGCTGCACTGATAGCGCTTGCCAATCTGATTGGCCACTTCCCATCACCCTCCGTTGGGCACGTGCAGAGCATCCTCCGCACCCCACAGAGCCCCCCCTTGCGGCCTCAGTTTAGCCCAATTGATAAGGCCAGTCAACCCCTATGATGCCAATACGGCCTAGATACGCCGCAGGTGGAAGGGGCTGTCGATGATCCCCCAGGCCGCCTCATACATGGCCTCCGGCAGGGTAGGATGGGCGTGCATGGTGTGGGCCACGTCCTGGGCGGTGGCCCCCATCCGCACCGCCAGCACGCCCTCGCCGATGATATCGGTGGCCCTGGGGCCTAGAATGTGCACCCCCAGGATGCGGCCGGACGCCTCCTCACAGACCAGCTTCACCAACCCCAGCGGCTGCCCCAGGATCTGAGCCCGCGCCACCGCCGAGAACGGGAAGCGGCTCACCCTGTAAGGCACGCCCTGAGCGCGAGCCTCCTCCTCTCTCAGGCCGACGCTGGCGATCTCCGGCAGGGTGTAGATGCAGGTCGGCACGGCCCGATAGTCTGCCTGACGATGTCCGCCCAGAGCGTTCTCGGCGGCGATGATCCCCTGGTACGAGGCCACGTGGGCCAGCATGTACAGCCCTACTACGTCGCCCACAGCGTAGACCCCCTCGACGCTGGTCTCCAGGCGCTCGTTGACCGCCACCGACCCGTCCTTGAGGGCCACCCCCACCTCGCCCAGGCCTTCGCTGCACGGCCGGTGTCCCACCGCCATCAGCACCCTGTCCGCCACCACCTCCTGCTGCTCCTGCCCCAGGCCGAAGTCGACGCGCAGCCGCCCATCCTCCGCCGAGATCTCTGTGACGGAAGCCCCAGTGTGCACGGTCACCCCCTGGCTGCGCAGCATCTGCTGGAAGCGCCGGGCCAGCTCTTCGTCCACCCCAGGCAGGATGCGGGGCAGCATTTCGATTATGGTGACCTTGGCTCCCAGGGCAGCAAAGATGGAGGCGAACTCGCAGCCCACCACGCCAGCGCCGATGACCACCAGGCTCGCCGGCATCTCCCTGAGCTCCAGAATCTGGTCGCTGGTGAGGACGCCCGCCAGGTTGGCGCCGGGGATAGGCAAGCGACTGGGCAGGGAACCCGTGGCGACGATCACCTTGCCAGCGGCCAGCACTTCCTCGCCTACCCTGATGGAGCCCGGGCTAGAGAGACGCCCCTCGCCCTGGTACACAGCGATCTTGCGCCAGGCGATGAGCTTCTCCAGCTCCTCGGCCTGCTGGGCCACCGCCCGCTCCTTCCAGGCCATCACCGCCCTCAGGTCAGCGGCCGCGCCTTTCACCTCGACCCCGAACGCCGATGCGGCCCTAGCTTCCGCCAGAGCCTCGGCGCTGCGCAAGAGAGCCTTGGTGGGGATGCAGCCGCGGTGGAGGCAGACCCCGCCCAGGCGCTCCTTCTCCACCAGGGCCACCCGCGCCCCCAGTTGGGCGGCCCTGATCGCAGCCACATAGCCGCCGGGGCCGCCGCCGATGATGGCGACGTCGAAGGGGACATCCTGAGTCACTGGCCTCGCTCCCTGGAAAGGCGCCGCTATCATAGCACAAGCGCCGAGCGGGGTGGCCCAGCGCGTACTATCCCCGAGTTGTAGCGACAGGGGGCCCGTTGAAGTGAGACCCTTCGCTGCGCTCAGGGTGACAGCGACGGCTGGCGTCATTCTGAGCGAAGCGAAGAATCTGCGGGAAGCGAGTAATCCCAGCGAGAGGCAGCGTTGTCAAGAGCTGATGTGCTCCAGATAGGCCGCTTTGCGCTCTCTGAGGGCAACGCGGGTCCTGTGGGCGGCGCTGGCAACGGGTTCCCGCTTCTCCGGAGGGTTCGGCAGTCGAATCTCCCCTACTTTTCGACGATCACTTGCGCCTTCATAGAGGGGTGAATAGAACAGTGATAGCTGAAGGTGCCAGTGCTGTCAAAGGTTTGGGAGAAAGTCTTCCCCTTTTGCAGTTGGCCACTGTCGAAGCTGCCATCGTCCGCCGTGACGGTGTGGGCAGATGGTCCGTCGTTCGTCCAGGTAACGGTACCGCCGACCTTGATTGTCACTTTGCTGGGCGCAAACTCGAAGTCCTGGATTTTCACAGAGGCCTGCTGAGCCTGGGGTGTGCCCGGCGTCGGAGTCTCGCTCTTTTTGGAGCCGCCGCCACAGGACAGAGTGGCCAAGCTGATCACGAGCACTGACGTGAGCAGCATGACCAAGACGAGTCGCGCCTTCCCTGACTTCATCGAACAGCTTCCTTTCCGATCTACGAAGGCGATCAACCGTAGTGGAAATCAAAAAACCACACGCCGATGCCGTAGTAAGCATGAACGGCAACGACTACCGCAATGAGACCGGCGTTGACCACGTGGGGAACGAAGAGGGCGCGTCTTCCCCTTACCATCAGGACGCCGCTCGTAATCTGAACCAGGAGTAGAGCGATCAGGACGAAACCAAGCCAGATGTTGATCGGCTTGTCCAAGACCATGGGCACTGTCATTGGCTCTTCCTCCCCAAGCTGTCAGCCGACCACCGGGCGGCGCCGCAGGTGGCTGAAGTCAATAGGGAACGTCATAGTACTAGGGATCTCATCGCCCGTCAACGTCTGGGGCACAGGGCGTCCTGGTTCTACTGCACAGGCGTCGGAGAGGCTGGTACCTCGGCTGGCGTGGGCGAGGCGGGTGCCTCGGACGAGGGGGACGGTGTCGGCGAGGCTGTCGGGACATACGTAGTGACCGGGTAGGGCGGCTTGAAGTCGAAATCAGCGTCCTTCACGTTGCGGTTGACACTGGTGGCTTCTATTGTCAAATTGGAGGAGGCCGGATCGTCGGAGGTATCGGCAAATTGGAGGAGGATGCCATCGCTGGCAAAGCACCACTCGGACTTGCTTGTACTCCCCGCCGTGGTGGCGTTAGTCACCGAGAAGCACACCGCTGCTTCTCCTGCGGTGGCTCGTTCGGAGCGATCTACGTTCGATCCGCTGAGGCTGGCGGCGGTGGCATTAGGATCGAAGATCTCAAGCGGAGCCGAGACATCAACCTCGGAGGGATCATAGGAGAGGCATTGACTTGCGCCTGATTGGGTGCTGCAATCATAGACCCCGCCGCCAGCCACTATCAGGCTCTCGTTACCCTGGCTGCTGCTGGAGACGTCCATGCGCCAGTCGGGGGGACGCCGATATAGAGTGACCGAGGTCTTATCCGTACTACCGCTTGAGGTGCTGGTCACGTCGTAGCTGACCTTGGCGGTTGTCTTTTCCCATTCCTTGCCTAGAGCCTGCAGTTCATTGGTGGTAGCGGAAGCGGTGGGAGACCCTCCGGGTGTTGCGGTGCCACCTCCGTTGCCGTCGCCGCCACAGGCGACCGCGAGACATAGCGCGAACACCGGGAAGCTAAGAGCACCGAGGAGCCATTTTCCATGTGGCATAGCGACAACCTTTCTCGGGTACGACACAATCCTATGTCTTAGTGCTCTCTCGCAGGTGTCGTTGACATCAATTATGTGCCGCAGATGTTAAGAAACAATTAAGCCCTGATTTCCCATTTCAACTTGGCGATCCCGAAATGGGCACCGCTCTCGACAAGCAGCATGCTACTTCCGGCTCCATCCCGTGCCAACCTTTTCCTCTCAGTGCTTACGAGCCACCGTTTTTCCGCACACTCTCCGATTGCCGCATGCGATCCCGGCCCGACTTGGCGGGGAACCGCTTATGGCCTGGCCTTGACCGCTCGCCAGGGGCGGCGCAGGCGCAGCCGCACCAGTCCGCGAACATCCTGCCACACGGTCTTGCGGATGTCCACCCGCGTGTCGGGGTCCTCCAGCCACCGCACGGGAATCTCCTTCACCCTATAGCCCGCCTTCTCGGCCAGGATCAGCAGCTCCGTATCGAAGAACCACTCGTTGTTCTCGATCCGGGGCACGAGCTCCTGCACCGCCCGCCGACTCACCGCCTTGAAACCGCACTGGGCGTCCGCGAAGCGGGTGAAGAACAGAACTTTGATCACCACGTTGTAGCCCCGCGAGAGCGTCTCTCGCCTCAGCGAGCGCCGGATATCCGAGGCCCGCGACAGGCGGCTGCCATAGGCGACGTCGTAGCCCTCGCTGGCGACGGCCTCGATGAGGAGCGGGAAGGCCGCCAGGTCGGTGGAGAGGTCCACGTCCATGTAGCTGACGATATCGGCCGGGCTGCCCAGCCAGGCCGCCCTGAGGGCCCGCCCTCGCCCCTTCTGGGGGATGTGGAGAGAGGCCACGTCGGCGTGCTCCTGGGCCAGCTCCTGCGCCACCGCCAGCGTGCCATCGGTGGAGGCGTTGTCGGCGATGACTATCCGCCACCGGTGAGAGAAGCTCTCCCCCAGGAACTGGCGTAGGGTGGCCACGCTCTCGGCGAGGATGTGCTCCTCGTTGTAGACGGGAATGACGACGTCGACGGAGGCCATGGCTCAGTGCTTGAAGTGCCGCACGCCCGTAAACACCATCGCCATCCCCCGCTCGTCGGCGGCCTTGATCACCTCTTCGTCGCGGATCGAACCGCCGGGTTGGATGACGGCGGTCACGCCCCCCTCGGCCGCCAGCTCCACCCCATCGGGGAAGGGGAAGAAGGCGTCCGAGGCCAGCACGGCCCCTCGCGCCCGCTCCTCGGCCCGCCGCAGGGCCAGATGGACGCTGGTCACCCGGTTGGGCTGGCCAGCCCCCATGCCCAGGAGGGTGCGCTCCCTGGCGATGACGATGGCGTTGGACTTGACGTGCTTCACCACCTTCCAGGCGAAGCGCAGGTCGGCCACCTCCTCCTCCGTGGGCTCTCGCTTGGTCACCACCTTCAGCTCGATGCTATCGTCCAGATAGGCGTCGGGCTCCTGAGCCAGGAAGCCTCCCGACACCCGCCGGTACTCCAGGGCGGTGGCGCAACCAATGGCCGCCCGCGCGTCCAGCCGCAGGATACGCAGGTCGCGCTTCTTCTGGAGGATGGCCAGCGCCTCCTCCGAGAACGTGGGGGCGACGACGATCTCGTAGAAGGTCTTGGCCATCTCCTGCGCCGCCTCGCCCGTCAGCTCACGGTTCACCGCCACGATGCCGCCGTAGGCCGAGACGGGGTCGCCCGACAGGGCCCGCCGATAGGCCTCGGCCAGGTCCTCGTGGCAGGCCAGGCCGCAGGGGTTGGTGTGCTTGACCACCACCGCCGTCGGCGCCGCGAAGTCGAGGGCGACCCGCCAGGCCGCCTCGGCGTCCAGGAAGTTGTTGTAGGAGAGGGCCTTGCCGTGAAGCTGCTCCGCCGCCACGATGCCCCAGGTCTTCCCTCCCCACAGCACACTCTCCTCCCGATACACCGCCGCCCGCTGGTGGGGGTTCTCGCCGTAGCGCAGGTCGAACAGCTTCACCAGGGGGATGGTGAACTGGTCGGGAAGGGTGTCCTCCTCACCCCGCAGGTACTGGGCGATGGCCGTGTCGTAGGAGGCCACGTGCTGGAACGCCTTCAGGGCCAGCCGCCGCCGCACGTCCAGCGGCACCTCGCCCGCCCGCAGCAGGTCGAGCACCTGCGAGTAGTCCGCCGGATCGACCACCACCAGCACGTGGGGATAGTTCTTGGCGGCGGCCCGGATCATCGTCGGCCCGCCGATGTCGATGTTCTCCAGGGCATCGTCCAGGGTCACGTCCTCGCGGAGCACTGTCTCCACGAAGGGATAGAGGTTCACCGCCACCAGGTCAATGGCCTCGATGCCGCTCTTGGCCAGCTCCTCCAGGTGGGCGGGCCGGTCGCGGCGGGCCAGGATGCCCCCGTGCACCGCCGGATGCAGCGTCTTCACCCGCCCGTCCAGGATCTCCGGGAAGCCGGTGAGCTTGGAGACGCTGCCCACGGCCACGCCGCCCTCGGCCAGGGCCTGGTGGGTGCCGCCCGTGCTGTACACCTGGAATCCCAGCCCCGCCAGCCCGCGCGCGAACTCCACTACCCCCGTCTTGTCCCAAACGCTGATGATGGCGATCATCGCTCGTACTCCTCGCCTTCCTCCTCGAACTCCTCCTCGAACTCCTCTGCCACTTCGCGGGTCACTTCGCCGCTGCCGCCGCACAGAGGACAGACCACCAGGTCGGCGTCGATCTGCTCGATGCCCTGGAACTCCATCAGCTTACCGCCCTCGGTCCACACGTAGGTGCGGTCGGGGTCGCAGTCGTCGATGCGGAATGGCCGCTGGGTGCGGCCCTCTTCATCGATGTACCCCAGGTCGCCGGGGCTGGCCAGGTGATCCTGGAAAAAGGCCCGCAGCGCCTCGCGCCCGTTCTCGGCCTCGATGTCCTCCTCCCACTCCGTCTCATCGCCTTTGGGAACGCGCGCCTCGTCGCCGGACGCACCCAGGCCTCGGAAGAAGCGAGCGGAGTCTGGCACGGCCCTCTCGACGTAGTAGATGCGGAAGTTGGGCACCCTGCGCTCCTACTCGATGGTCACCTGCCGCTGGCCGCCCACCTGCCCCACCACCTCCCCCACCACCACCGCCTCCCGTACCTGCGCTCGCACCGCCTCCACGTCGTCGGGGGCCACAGCCACCACCATCCCCAGGCCCATGTTGAAGGTGCGGTACATCTCCTCCTCCGCCACGTTGCCCCGCTCCTGGATGAGGCGAAAGATCGGCTGCACCGGCCAGCTCCCTCGGCGCAGGCGGGCGGCCAGCCCGTCGGGCAGGATGCGCACCACGTTGCCCGGCAGGCCGCCGCCGGTGATGTGAGCGATGCCCTTCAGTAGGGGCGGTTCGCGAACCGCCCCTACCACGTTGTAGTAGCAGCGATGGGGGGCCAGCAGCGCCTCGCCCAGGGCCACCCCCAGGCCGGGGTAGGTGCGGTTCAGGCGGGCCCGCTCCTCCTCGGGGTCACCGCCCAGGCCTACCCCGAACACCCGCCGCACCAGCGAGTAGCCATTCGTATGCAGCCCGCTCGAGGGCAGCCCCAGCAGCACGTCGCCGGCGCGGATGGTGCTGCCGTCGATGAGCTGCTCCCGCTCTACCGCGCCCACGACGAAGCCCACCAGGTCGAAGTCGCCCTCAGCGTAGATATCGGGCATGTCCGCCGTCTCGCCGCCCAGAAGGGCGCAGCCTACCGCCTGGCAGGCCGAGGCCACCCCCTGGACAATAGCCGCCTTTGCGTCGTCCGACAAGCCGCTGCTAGCCAGGTAGTCCAGAAAGAAGAGGGGCTCGGCGCCGGTAGTCAGGACATCGTTGACGCAGTGGTTCACCAGGTCGACGCCCACGCTGGAGTAGCGCCCCAGGAGAGCAGCGATCCTCACCTTGGTGCCAACGCTATCGGTGCTGGCCACCAGCACCGGGTCGCGGTACTGCCCCAGGCGGAAGAGGCCGCTGAACGGCCCCACGTCAGCCAGCACCTCCGGCCGACGCGTGGATCGGGCCAGCTCCTTGATGCGCTCGACCAAGCGGGCGCGGGCATCGATGTCCACGCCCGCCTGGGCATAGGTCATTGGAGAAGGTTGTTCCTGGCTCATACCCTTCTCGACCGCTCATGGTGAGCTTGTCGAACCATGAGCCGTCTGCACATCCCCGCGGCTCATCCTTCGACATCCGCCCGAGGCGGATCCGCCTATGGCAGAGGCTCAGGATGAGCGGGATGTCCGCACTAGTGCCGGTCTTCTTCCCACGTCCAGGCGACGGGCACCGGCTCGGGCTTCTCGCCAGCCCGCACCGGCTGCCGCTCGAAGACCAGCTTGTCCATCTGGAGCTGGACCTCCATGGGGTAATCGCCGGTGAAACAGGCCGTGCAGAAGGTGTGGCGGGCCTGACCCACCGCCCGCAGCAGGCCGTCGATGCTCTGGTAGGCCAGGCTGTCCGCCCCGATGTGGCAGCGGATATCCTCCACCGACCTCTGGGAGGCGATGAGCTCCCAGCGGGTAGCCATGTCGATCCCGAAGAAGCAAGGATTGCGGATGGGCGGGGCGGTGATCCGCATGTGCACCTCCCGCGCGCCCGCCTTGCGCAGCATCTCCACCACCCTCGGCGTGGTCGTGCCCCGAACGATAGAATCGTCCACCACCACCAGCCGCTGCCCCTCCAGCACCTCCCGCAAGGGGTTGAACTTCAGATAGACGCCCACCTCCCGCAGGCGCTGGTCCGGCTGGATGAAGGTGCGCCCCACGTAGCGGTTCTTCACCAGGCCCTCGGCGTAGGGAATGCCCGACTCGTGCGAATAGCCGATGGCGGCGGCGATGGCCGAGTCCGGCACGCCGATAACCAGGTCGGCCTCCACCGGGTACTGTCGCGCCAGCTCCGCCCCCATCGCCATGCGCACGGGGTACAGGAGCTTGTCGCGCAGGACGCTGTCGGGCCGCGAGAAGTAGATGTACTCGAAGATGCAGAGGGCGTCGCGCTGGCGGGGCACCGGCTTGTAGGAGCTGACGCCGGTCTCGTCGATGTAGAGGGCCTCGCCCGGCTCCACCTCGCGCAGGAAGGTTGCCCCCAGGTGGTCCAGGG
>CAYGYF010000054.1:0-10006 GCA_964354065.1 uncultured Dehalococcoidia bacterium
GTCCTAGCTCCCCACCCCCCTGGCGCCGATGGCGTTGCTCTCCATCGCCTTCGCCGCCTGGGACAGGTCTTGCAGGGCCTCCAGCAGTCGCTCCAGCTTGGGCCTGGGGAGCTGGTTGAGGATCTCCGTCAGGAAGGCCCGGCCGGTGCGCTCCATCTCTTCCAGCGTTTCGTCACCCTTAGCAGTCAGGTAGTGACGCACGACGCGCCGGTCCTGGGAGTCCGCCTGGCGCTGCACCAGGTCGAGGTGGACAAGTCGGTCCATGATACGGGTGAGGGTAGAGGGGTTGACCCGCAAGCGCTCAGCCAGGAAGCCCGCAGGCGCTCCGGCCTCCCGCCGCAGAAGGAGAAGGACCGCCAGTTGGGTCATGGTGAGGCCCAAGCGCACCCAGGCCTCCAGCCGGCCGGGGTCGGCCAGGGCCAGGGTACGCCCCCAGAGGTGAAGCGTCTGCTCGATGATCTCCTCTTCGCTGGCCAAGATTATTGCCCTTGCTGCAACATTTCCGCAGATGGAATAATTGTAGCGCCCCGCAAAGACAGGTTCAACCGACTGGCAGCAGCCAAGGCGTTGCGCTATGATCGCCCCGACCAGGAGGGGAAGCTTGCGCCACGACGACACGGAGTTCCCGTCCGTTACCGAGAACGAGGAGCTAAAGGCGGCGATCAGGGAGCGGATCGCCGCCGAGGGCCTAATCACCTTTCGCCAGTTCATGGAGATGGCTCTCTACCACCCCCAGCACGGCTACTACTGCTCAAGCCGGGAGAAGATGGGTCGCCAGGGCGATTACCTCACCAGCCCCGAGGTGCACCCTATCTTCGCTTATCTGGTGGCCGAACAGATCTGGCAGATGTGGCAGGTGATGGGCGAGCCGCGGCCGTTCGCCATCGTGGAGATGGGAGCGGGCAGCGGCGCCCTGGCACGCGACATCCTTCGCTGGGCGCAGAGGCAGGCGCCCGATTTCTTTCGGGCCCTGGAGTATCGCCTCGTCGAAGTGAGCGAATGGCTGAGGGAGAATCAGTGCCGCACGCTGCGAGAGGTCGATCCGTCCCTGGACAAGGCCTCGTGGCTTCCTTCCCTGGAGGCCCTCCCTGGCGAAGGCGTCAGCGGCTGCTTCCTGAGCAACGAGCTGGTGGACAGCTTTCCGGTGCATCGGGTGACGGTTCAGGGCAGCCGCCTGCAAGAGGTGTACGTGGGGTGGCAAGCCGGCCGCTTCGTCGAGAGCCTCGGCTCTCCCTCGACGCCCCGGCTGGAAGAGTACTTTCGGCGCTTGGGCTTGCTGCCGGGCGAGGGCTGCTTGGCCGAGGTCAACCTGGGGGCGCTGGACTGGATGAAGGAGGTGGGCAGAGCGTTGCGGCGGGGCTTCGTCCTCACATTCGACTACGGCTACCCTGCCGAGGAGCTGTACGCGCCCTGGCGCCGAGACGGCACCCTCCTCTGCTTCTATCGCCACAACCCCAGCAGTGACCCTTACGCCCGCATCGGCCGCCAGGACATGACCAGCCACGTGGACTTCACCAGCCTGGTCCAGACGGGCCAGGAGGAGGGATTGGAACTGGTGGGCATCACCAGCCAGAGCCGCTTTCTAGCGGCCCTGGGCATCTCCGCCGGCCTGGAGCCCAGAGCCGAGGGAGAGCTATCGCTGGAGGAGTACTACGCCAGGCGGCGGGCCGTGACCGAACTGGTCGATCCTGCCGGCCTGGGGCGGATCAAGGTGCTGATCCAGGCTAAGGGCGTCGACGCAGCAGACCTGCGGGGGCTGGCATCAGGTTGACGGATTATTGGAGATATGGTAGACTTTCTTTGCCGGTCTGGACGGAGAGAAGGAGCCCGTGGCCGGCAACCCCCGCCCCTGGTACCTGAAGCCGACTGTCAAACTCACCAGCTTCGTTATAGCGGCGCAGACAACACTTTCTGCCTTGACCCTAGGCGGCATTTTCGGCTGGGCGGCGTTAGCGCTCGGCATGTTCGCCATGTTCGAACTCGGCCTATGGCTCGACTTCCACTGGCCGGATACGCTCCCAGAAGACCAACCCTAGTCAGTTCCACCAAGCATTCCCCCCTGTGAGATACCCTGCGCACCAGGGCGAGACGCCGCCCGATAGCGCATCATCGGCCCATCCCATCGTACCGTCTATCACGGGCAGAGTTATTGTCTGCTAGCGTCTCCTGGCTGTAGAATGGTGAGCTAGACCACCGGTGTTTGGGGAGCCAATAGTACTTGCGACCGTTTGACTACTTCGCCCCTGAGACGCTAGACGAAGCCATCTCCATCTTGCGCAGCGGAAGCCTTTAGGCTTCCAAGTGTCTTGTGGAAGGCTGAAACTCTCTGCCACAAGGGACTTTGGCAAACGAAGGAGGCAAGGCCGATGATCTCGACCAAGGAGAGTGTGCGGACCTGCTACGCAACGGCCCTCCAGCGCTGCCTGGACGCCTTTCGCCAGCTCGACGACGAAGACTGGCAGTGCCGCCCGCCCCGCAGCCAGTGGTCGGCCAGGGACTACCTGGCCCACCTGACCATCAACCAGGAGCGGGAGATCAACCCGGTGACCTCGGCGAGCATCGCCGGTCAGCCGGTGGAGGTCCCCGGCCTGGGCAGCCGCACCGACATCGATAAGTTCAACGCATCCTGCGTGGAGGCGGTCCGCGACCTGACGCCGCAGGAGCTGCTTACGCGCTTCCAGGCGGCCTTCCAGGCCCACATCGACATGCTGGAAGGCGTGAGCAAGGAAGACCTGCAAAGGCCGGGCTACAACCCTGGCCTGAACCGGCCAGGCACTATCGCCGACATGTTCAGCATGGGCTTCCTGCATCTGCCCCTGCACTACCAGGACATCCGCCGCATCATCCGCGGGCGGAAAAGCCTGCCCCACTGGATGGAGGTGACCCCGCCCGAGGAGATTCACGAAGCCCTGAGCCAGGCCTTTGCCGTCATGCCCCTCTTCTACTGGCCGGAGCGAGGGGGCGACCTGCGGGCGACCTACCTCTTCGACCTGGAGGGCAACGGCGGCGGCCAGTGGACGGTGGAGATCGCCGCCGGGCAGTGCAGCTCCTTCGAGGGCCTGCCGCCCCACGCCGACTGCCGTTTCCGCACCAAGCCAGCGTACTGGCTGGACCTCCAGACCAAGGATCTCAACCCGCTGCGGGCGATCATCAGCCGGCGCCTGCGGCTCAAGGGTCTGGGCCTGGCCCTGCGGCTGGAGAAGCTGTTCGCCCTAACCTAGAACCAGGGAACCAACAAACCAGAGGACCTGAGAACTCTGAATAATAGAGGTGGGCGAGGAGACCCAGGGCCTGCGAGAAGTGATGCGGCGCCACGCTGCCGAGGTGGCTGAGGTTTCTTTCGACAATCCAGCCCTGCTGGTGGACATTAATGAGCCAGGGGAGTACAACAAGGCAAGAGCATCCTATTCGCCCTAGGCGGGCAGGCCTCGGACGCCGGAGGGAGGCGGTCAATGCAACACATGGGCGACTACGGGGTTCTATCGCACGTGGAGATGCCGGAGTGCAGCATACATATCATCTGGCTGAGGGAGGCGGAATTCGTTGCTCCCCACTACCACGATCTGTCCACTCAGATCTATACCGTCCTTGACCGGGAGGTAGAGACTCGCATTGGCGAGGGGACCTTCCGCCTGAGACCCTACGAGACGGTGCGGATTGAGCGGGGCACCGTTCACAGCATCCGCCCTCTGGACGGCCTAGCCCTGGTGCTCAGCCTCTCCATCCCTCCCCTCAACCGCGAAGATCAGCACAGCGTGGAGTAGTACCTGGAAGGGGCCGGTTCCTTCTTGATCGGAAGAGTGCGCACGAGGCGAGCGAAGGCTGGAATAGCGGCCATCTTCGTCTTCTCCATCGCCGCAGCTCTGCTCGGCGGCATTTTCTATGTGGGAGAGCGAGAGTCCGAAGCGCGGGCCTCTCATGGCTTTACTGCCAGCGTCTCCCCGGACAGACTGGTCCAGCCCGAGGCGACAGCGACGCCAGCGCCGACCGTTCAGGCGCCCGCCGTTCTGGAAACGCGGGAATCAGAGCCGCCGCCCCCTCAAGAGATCGCGACCCCCGAGATTCCCGATCTGACGGCCGCTGCCGCGATCGCGCCTGCGGCCGACGCCCTCGCGGAGCCGCTGGCGGAATCCGCCCCCCCACTCGAGGCGGCCCCGTCGATAGGAGAGGGCCTGGACCTGGAGTTCGCCCGCCAACTGGTCGAGCTCACGAATGAGGCGAGAGCCGCCAGCGGCCTATCGCCTCTGACCGAACAACCATCGCTGACCAGCGCCGCCCAAGAATACGCCGAGCTGCACGCTCTGCTCAGCCCCAACGCCCTCAACCACTGGCTCAACGGCTCCAGCGTCCAGAGCAGGATCGAAGGGGAGGGCTACACGAACTGGACAACCTGGTCGGAGAACCTGGTGTGGACCACGGTTGATCCCCCCTACTCCACCGAGCAGGTGATGCAGATGTGGCTAGGTAGCCAGGACCACCGCAACAACATCCTGAATCCGGCCTCCCAGGAGATCGGCATAGGCTGCTACATTGGAATGGCAGAGCGACTATTCCGAATCTGCGTTCAGGATTTCGGCGCCAGAGGATAAACCCAAGGAAAGATGACATGCTGGAGCTGACGTTCCTGGGCTCGGCCAACGCCTTCACTCCTGGCGGGCGGTACTGGAGCTCGTTTCTGGTCAACAGCCGCTACCTGGTGGAGGCACCTCCCACCCTCCTCCCCCACCTGAAGCGCCTGGGCATCCCCTTGGCGGACATTCGCGCAGTGTTCATTACCCATTTCCACGGCGACCACTTCTTGGGGCTGCCCTTCCTCTTCCTGGAATACCTCTACCTGACGCCGCGGCGAGACGACCTGCACATCGTCGGCCCGCCCGGCGTGAAGGAGATGATGGAGGGGCTGGCCGAGATAGCCTTCCCCGGCCTGAGCCGCGCCGACGCTGGCTACCAGCGCCGATATCTCGAAGCAGAGCCGGGCCGAGAACAGAGAGTGGACGACGTCCGCTTTCAGGCCATGTTCATGAGCCACGTCAACGAAAAGCTGATCTCCCTCGGCTACAGGCTGCACATTGGGGAGAGGGTGGTTGCCTTCTCCGGTGACAGCGAGCTGTGCGAGCAGGTGTTCGCCCTTGGCAAGGGTGCCGACGTGCTGGTGCTCGACTGTAGCTATGGTGAAGGCACTGGGGCTCAGCACATGGGCCTGGCCGACGCGCTGGAGGTGAGGAAGCGGCTGCCGCCGTCCACCACCATCGTCCTCACCCACCTGGAGGTTGAGCCAGACGTCAGCGGCCTGGACGGGGTGCTGGTCGCGCAGGACTTCGCCACCTTTCGCTTCCCCTAGAGCCGCTCCACTCGCAAGAGCGAGGGGCTGTACTCATCCACTACATCCCGTACACTTAGCCCTTTCTACGGCTAGGAATTGCTCGTAGAATGCCTTGGGTGTTCGGTAGCTGAGGGCCTGGTGAGGGCGGCAGCATTGGTGGGGGCGGTAGCACTTGTGAACATGCTCCCAGGCCTCAACAAATGTAGCGGAGGCCTTCAGGCCTCCATATCTGCTGTGGCGACCTAAAGGTCGCCGCTACATTTGATTGAGGGACCTCGGCTCTAGGTCTGTCAGCGGCTTGAGCCCCCACTCGTCGCAGCGGGTGTACGGCATCTATCTGAACGAGCTCAGGGGGCTTTGCCCTCAGACTCTTTTCCCCCGGCTGTCCCGATCGGCTGGGGCGAGCTAGCCCTGCCCCTTCCTGTAGGCCTCCAGAGCCTCCTCCAGGGTGTTCCAGGCAAGGGTGGCGCACTTGACCCGCACGGGGAACTTGCGCACGCCCTGAAGGGCCTCCAGGTCGCCCAGGGCCTCGGCGTCCACCTCGTCGGCGCCGTATATCATGCCCTTGAAGGCCGCGAACAGGGCCTCGGCCTCCTCCAGGCTGAGGCCCTTGATGGCCGCGGTCATCATGGAAGCGGACGCCTGGCTTATGGAGCAACCCGTGCCCTGAAAGCGCACGTCGACGATCTGGCCGGCGCGAATCTCCAGACCCAGCTCCACCTCGTCGCCGCAGAGGGGGTTATCGCCCTCGCCGGTAACGGTGGGCTGGGCCAGGGAGCCACGGTTGCGGGGGCTACGATAGTGGTCGAGGATGATCTCGCGATAGAGCTCATCCAGCTCGACGTCTCTATCCAGGGGCATCGCCGAAGAAGGCCCTCACTTTCTCAACACCCTCGATGAGGGCATCCACCTCATCAGGGGTATTGTAGATGTAGAAGCTGGCGCGAGCGGTGCCGGTCACCCCCAGGCGACGCATGAGGGGCTGAGCGCAGTGGTGGCCGGCCCTAATGGCTACTCCCTCCCGGTCCAAGATCGTCCCCACATCGTGGGGGTGAATACCCGGATAGTTGAAGGATATCACACCTCCCCGCTGAGAGGCATCCTTGGGGCCGTAGACGATAATGTCCTCCAACTGGCGGAGGCGCCGGAGAGTATAGGCGGTCAACGCCTCCTCGTGGGCGCGAACGTTCTCCATGCCCAGGGCGGAAAGATAGTCCAGGGCGACACCGAAAGCGATGACGTCGGCGATATTGGGGGTGCCCGCTTCGAACTTCCAGGGCACGTCGTTCCAGGTGGCCCCATCCAGGCGGACGCGCCGGATCATCTCGCCGCCAGTGAGGAAGGGCTCCATCGCCTCCAGCAGCTCGTAGCGGCCATAGAGGACGCCCACCCCTGTGGGGCCCAGCATCTTGTGGCCGGAGAAGGCCAGGAAGTCGCAATCAAGGGCCTGGACATCCACCGGCATGTGGGGAACGCTCTGGGCGCCGTCGATCACCACCAGGGCACCCTTACGATGGGCCGCCGCCACGATCTCCCCCACCGGGTTGATGGTGCCCAGGGCATTGGAGACGTGGGCCACGCCCACCAGTTTGGTCTTCTCGCCGATGATCTCGTCGAGGCCATCCAGGGCCAGGGTGCCCTCGTCGCTGACGCCGATATACCTGACGGCGGCCCCCACCTCCTGGGCCAGGCGCTGCCAGGGAACGAGGTTGCTGTGATGCTCCATCTCTGTGAGGAGTATCTCGTCCCCAGGCCCCAGGTTGTGACGGCCCCAGGCGTAGGCCACCAGGTTCAGGGCCTCGGTGGCGTTGCGGGTGAAGACGATGGTCTCCGGTCGGGGAGCGTTGATGAACTGACAGACCTTGGCCCGCGTCTCTTCGTAGGCGGCGGTGGCTTCCTCGCCGAGAGTGTGGATGGCCCGGTGGATGTTCGCGTTGTGGTGCTGGTAGAAGTGAACCAGCGCCTCGATGACGGCCTGGGGCTTCTGAGTGGTGGCGGCGTTGTCCAGGTAGACCAGGGGCTTCCCGTGGACCCGGCGGCTGAGGATGGGGAAGTCCTCGCGAATGGTCTGGACGTCGAACATACTCCTCACTCTCAACGGCTTCATGGCAGAGCCACCCTGATCTGCGTGCCGTCCACCTTCAGCGGGTAGGTGCCCAGAGGCTTGACGGCCGGCAGGGCCAGTATCCTGCCCGTCCTGACGTTGAAGCGGGCGCCGTGACGGGGGCACTCGATGACGTCGCCCCTCAGCTCTCCCTGGTCGAGAGGGCCGTCGTCATGGGTGCAGAGATCATCGATGGCGTAGAACTCCCCGTCGACGTTGCACAGGGCGATGCGCTTGCCGTTCACCTCCACCACCTTCACCCTGCCCGCCGGGATGTCGCTGGCTTCTGCCACCTTGACGAAGTCGGTCATAACGTCGCCGGTCTCCTCCGTCCCCCAGGGGCACGGCTGGGGCCGTGCCCTAAGCGAGAGCCAGTTTCTCATCGACGGCTCGCCGCAACCGCTCCTGGACGGCCGCCAGGGGGATCGCCTCCAGCACCGGCTCGAAGAAGCCGTCCACGATGAGTTTCTCGGCATTCTGACGGCTAAGGCCACGGCTCATCAGGTAAAAGAGCTGATTCTCATCGATCTGGCCGATAGCAGCCGCGTGGCTGCAACGCCTGATGTCGCTGGCCTCGATCTCCAAGGGCAGGATGGGATGGGCCTTAGCCCCCGGGCTGAGGAGAAGGTTGCGCACCGTCTGGCCAGCGTCGGTGCCGCGGGCATCTCGGTGAACCTTCACGGTGCCCAGGTGCACCGACATAGCGTGGTCCTTCACCGCTACCTTGAACAAGAGTTCGCTGGAGGAGTGAGGGGCGATGTGCTCCTGCAACGTCTGGTAGTCGAAGTGCTGGTCGCCGTCGCCGAACACTACGCCGAGCATCTTGGCACTGGCCCCGGGGCCTTCCAGCACGCTCTCCAGGAAGGACTTGGTGAGTTTGCCCCCCAAGCCGATGGTCAGGGAATCCAGCCTGCTGTCCCTGCCCAGGAGACAACGCTGGACGCTCAGATTGTACACCTGGCGCCCCAACTGTTGCACCGAGATATGATAGAGCTGCGCCCCCTCCTCCAGATAGACCTCGGTGGCGCCACAGTGGAGGGATTGGCCGTCCAGCTCCGGCGAGAGCTGCTCGCTGATCAGGGTGAGCTTGCTCCCCGCTCCCATCACGACGAGGGTGTGGGGGAAGACGGCCAGCCCCGGCGTCGCCAGCCAGTGGACCGTTCGCAGGGGCAGGGCCACCTCCACCCCCTGGGGCACGTAGACCAAGCTACCGCCGCTCCAGAAGGCAGCGTGGAGGGCGGCGAACTTGCCGTGCTGGGGGCGCAGGCAGCGAGTCATGAAGTAGCGCTCGAGCAACTCCGGTCGCTCCTGGGCCGCCCGCTCCAGACTGGAGAAGACGACCCCCTGCTGGCTCGCGTCAGCAGCAAGGGACGCATGGACGACGCGAGAGTCGTACTGCACGAGCAGGCCACCATCCGGCTGACCCTTGTCCTGGAGGATGGCACACAGTTCCGGCGGGAGCTGAGCCACGCTTTCCACCGGCGAGGAGGACCCCGACAAGTCGGCGAAGGGCAGAAGCTCGTCGAGGACGAGAGCGCTGATGTCGGTGCGGCGCCAGTCCTCGTCCTGGAGGGTGGGCATGGGCGTCGCCTGGTAGACCTGCCAGGCCTCCAGCCGCCGCCGGCGCAGCCAGGGCGGCTCCCCCTGAAGAGAGGAAAGCTTCTCCATCACCTGGCGGGAGAACCCTTTCGCCGTCTGTCTTATGATAGAGGTCAACGAGCGTTTTCCTGTCGCTCAAGAGCGAGCATCGTGCCGGCCCTGCTTGGGGCGAAGACGCCTGTCCTGAGCCCGGCGAAGGGATGCCCGCTCTGCGCGTTTCGTCGTTAGGCTTGCCGCGGTCGGAAAGCCACCCCAAGCCTAGCCAACAGCTCCCTCCATCTGGAGCTGGATCAGGCGGTTCATCTCCACGGCGTACTCCATGGGCAGCTCTTTGACGATGGGCTCGATGAAGCCGCTGACGATCATGGTGGCCGCCTCGGCTTCGCTGAGGCCGCGGCTCATCAAGTAGAAGATCTGCTCGTCAGCAATCTTGCTGACGGTGGCCTCGTGGGAGATGCTCACCTGCTCCTCATCGATCTCCATGTAGGGGTAGGTGTCAGAGCGGGACTCCTCGTCCAGGATGAGGGCGTCGCAGCGAACTTTGGACTTCACGCCCACCGAGCCCGGATACACCTTCACCAGACCGCGATAGCTGGTGCGTCCGCCGTCTTTGCTGATGGACTTGGAGGTGATGAGCGACGATGTGTAGGGGGCAGCGTGAACCATCTTGGCGCCGGCATCCTGGTGCTGCCCCTGGCCGGCGAAGGCTACCGAGAGGACCTCACCGTGAGCGCCGGGCTCCATCAGGTAGACGCTGGGGTACTTCATGGTCAGCTTGCTGCCCAGGTTGGCGTCCACCCACTCCATGATCGCCCCTTCGTAGGCCACCGCCCGCTTGGTCACCAGGTTGTAGACGTTGGGCGACCAGTTCTGGATTGTGGTGTAGCGGATGCGGGCGCCCGGCTTGACGATGATCTCCACCACCGCCGAGTGCAGCGAGTCGGTGGTGTAGATGGGGGCGGTGCAGCCCTCCACGTAGT